>CAXMOL010000065.1:0-4847 GCA_964194935.1 uncultured Kiloniellaceae bacterium | reverse complement strand
GACCAGGGCTCTTTCAAGGAGATCCTGGGGCGAATGGCCGATGCCGACCCCTTTGGTCGATCGGCGACGGACCTGGAAGCCAGCTATCGCGAGAGAGGACGTCCGGTGGGCACCACGGACGAAGTGCAGTCGACGCTGGCGGAGTATGCGGCGATCGGGTTCGACCGCATCTATGTCCAGCACTTCGGACCGTACGAGCTCGATTTGCTCGATGACATCTTCGCCGCGGTGCGCGACTGAGTCGGGGGCCCATCCAACCTTTCGATAGCAGCCGGCCCACCGATATCCTCCGCACATGCCCGATCTTCTCGTAATCGACGACCTGCGCGCCTCGGCCCAAGGCGTAGACATCCTCAAAGGTGTGACTCTCACCGTAAAGCGCGGCGAGATCCACGCCCTGATGGGGCCCAACGGATCCGGGAAGTCGACCCTCGCCAACGTGCTGATGGGGCACCCCGATTATCTGGTCACCGGGGGCTCGATCCACTTCGAAGGTGAAGATGTCACTCAGATGCGCCCTGATGCACGAGGCCGCCTCGGAATGTTTCTGGCCTTTCAGTATCCGGAAGAGATCCCTGGGGTATCGGTCGTAAACTTCCTGCGTGCCGCCCTCTCCAACCGTACCGGCACCGAATACACCGTTCTCGAGCTCCGCCTGCAGGTCACCGACGCGATGAAAGCCCTCGGGATGGATGCAACATTCGCCGACCGATACCTGAATGAGGGCTTCTCCGGTGGAGAGCGCAAGCGAAATGAAGTGCTCCAGATGGCGGTATTGAAACCAGCATTGGCGGTTCTCGACGAGACCGACTCCGGACTCGACATCGACGCTCTCAAGATCGTCGCCGAGGGTGTCGAACAGCTCTCCGGACCGGACCGTGGCTTTCTCATCATTACCCACTACCAGCGGATGCTCGACTACATCACCCCAGACATCGTCCATGTCTTCGTCGACGGGGCAATAGCCGACACCGGCACCGCGGAGTTGGCAAAACGGATCGAAGTGGAGGGTTACGAGGCGTTTCGCGCGGGAGCAGAGTCATGACGAAAAGGAGTCGTCGGTTGTCAGTCCTCAGTCATCAATCGGCAGAGACCGCGTGTCGCGGAGGAGGGACGACGAAGTCCGCCCGGGTATCAACATGACCCTCGATACCGCCGCGATCCGTGCCGATTTCCCGATTCTGTCGCGTCGGTTCAATGACAAGCCGTTGGTCTACCTCGACAGTGCGGCAACCACCCAAAAACCGACTCAAGTCATCGACGCCATCAGCGACTTCTACCGCATGCACAACGCCAGTGTCCACCGCGGCGCCTACACCCTCGCCGAAGAGGCAACGGCCGCCTATGAGGGCGCCAGAACCAAGGTCGCAGAATTCATCGACGCTGAATCATCTCAAGAGGTGGTCTTTACGAGAGGAACCACCGGCGGGATCAACACGATCGCCTACGGCTGGGGGCTCTACAACCTCAAACCGGGCGACAAGATCCTCCTGACCATGATGGAACACCACGCCAATGTGGTGCCATGGCAGCTGATCAGCCGCCATACCGGCGCCGAACTCGTATATCTGCCGCTCACACCCGACTATCTCGTTGACATCTCCGACCTCGCAGCCGTCGTCGACGAACGAGTCCGCATCGTCGCGTTCTCAGGGATGTCGAACGTGCTCGGCACGATCGGTCCACACCAGGAGTTGATCGCCGCAGCCCGCTCAGTGGGCGCCATCTCGGTCGTCGATGCGGCACAGTCGGTCCCCCACATGCCGGTGAGCGTGCAGGAACTCGGTGCAGATTTCGTCGCATTCGGGGCTCACAAGATGCTGGGGCCAACCGGCATCGGGGCATTGTGGGGACGCGGGGAACTCCTTGAGGCGATGGAGCCGGCTGAAGGTGGTGGGTCGATGATTCGCGACGTCCAGCTCCATGACTCCACCTGGGCAGACGTACCGCACAAGTTCGAAGCGGGTACTCCCCCGATCGCACAAGCGGTCGGATTTGGAGCGGCCGTGGACTATCTGAGCGCCCTCGATATGGCTCAGGTTCGCGCCCACGAGATCCAGATCACCCGTTATGCGCTGGATCGCCTCGCCGAGATTCCAGACCTGACCGTCTATGGGCCCGCCGACACCGCCGACCGCGGTGGAACGGTCTCATTCACTCTCGCCGACATTCACCCTCACGATCTGGCGACGATTCTTGACCAGCAGGGCGTGGCGATTCGAGCCGGGCACCACTGCGCTCGCCCTCTGATGAGAGTCCTGGACGTCCCGGCGACTGCCCGCGCCTCGTTCTACGTGTACAACACCGATGAAGATGTCGACGCCCTTGTGGCTGCGCTTCACGAGGCTCGGAGGATCTTCGGTGTCGCTTGAGGAGCTTTACCGCCAGGTCATACTCGACCACTATCGAAACCCGCGCCGCTCGGGGTCGATCCAGCATCCCGACTCCACGGCGGAGGGCCACAACCCGCTGTGCGGAGACGAGGTGACGATCGAGGTAAACGTCGACGATGGCACGGTCACGGATGCCGCGGTGCGAGGACGGGGTTGCTCCATCAGCCAAGCTTCGGCATCGATGATGGCCGAGACGATTGTCGGCAAGTCTGTGGATGAGATCGCCTCACTCACCCACCAGGTCAAGTCGATGCTCACAATCGAAGACGGCGATCCCGGACTCGATCCCGAACGACCCGGGGCGGTTCTGGGCGATCTGGAAGCGCTGGCCGGCGTAAGACAGTTCCCGGTACGCATCAAGTGCGCCGACCTGGCGTGGACGACGCTCGCCGAGGCGCTCGACCCCCAAGCCTGATCAGCCGACGGTGCGCAACCTCTGCGCGATCTGACAGCCGAGCGTCACCACCCACGCAGTAGTTAATCTGCCGCACCGATGACGAACAACCCGACCGCCCCCCCAACACCCACCACCCGAGGCATGCAACTGCTCGGACCGTGGCGGGGTTCTTTCAATAGATGACGACCCAGCGACGATCTCTGACCACGACCGGAACCAGCCAGGAGGCGTTCGCCCTTGCTGATTGGGGGTTGCTGAGCGGCGTCGCCCTCATATGGGGATCGTCGTTCTTGTTCATGGCAGTCGGCCTCGAGGCCTTCGAACCCGGGGTAGTGACATTGGCGCGAGTCGGCCTCGGATCGGTGGCCCTGGCC
The DNA here is from genome assembly GCA_964194935.1 of uncultured Kiloniellaceae bacterium. Classification (GTDB taxonomy): domain Bacteria; phylum Actinomycetota; class Acidimicrobiia; order Spongiisociales; family UBA11373; genus JACZWZ01. The sequence continues at coordinate 1,683 of CAXMOL010000065.1, read as the reverse complement.
GTCATCCCCCGCTCTCGCCAGCCCATAGAACGAGTAGATCGGTCACGGGTGGCCATGCTCGGCTTTATCTGGATCGCGATTCCGCTGAGCCTGTTCCCCATCGCCCAACAATGGATCGACTCTTCGGTGGCGGGGATGATCAACGGAGCGGTTCCGATTACAGGTGCCATCTGGGCAGCGATGCTGTTGCGGAGGCTCCCCGGTCGCCGTCAGCTGCTCGGTATCGCCATCGGCTTTGTCGGTGTGGTGGCCATCTTCCTCCCCGAGCTGCAGGATTCGTCGGCGACTGCGCTGGGAGCGTCCCTAGTGGCCCTGGCCATCGTGCTCTACGGACTCGCGGCCAACATGGCGGTACCCCTGCAGCAGAAGTACGGGGCGCTGCCGGTTCTGCTGCGAGCGCAACTCTGGGCATTGACTTTGGTGGTGCCGATCGGACTCGTCCAGATCCCCGGATCGACCTGGGAATGGGATGCAGCACTGGCCATGATCCCGCTCGGTGTCCTCGGCACCGGCCTGGCGTTCGTGCTCATGGCGACGCTCGTTGGGCGGGTCGGAGGAACCCGTGGAACGGTGGCCATCTACTTCGTACCGGTGGTTGCCGTGGTCCTCGGCGTGATCGTGCGAGGCGAGGACATCGCTGCGCTGGCATTGGCCGGCATGGTGCTGGTGCTGCTGGGGGCGTGGGTGACGTCGCGCCGCGAGGACTGAGTCACCGCCGGCGAGGAGAGAAGTGACACCGACCGACTGACGGCCGTTCCCTAGTCGGCGATTCCACCCTCGGTCATGCGATAGAGATCGAGCGCTCGATCGAGATCGGCTGCCGGCATGACATCCATCTCCAGAGCGATTTCCTTGACTCCCTTGCCGGTGGCAAAGGCCTTCTTGGCGATCTCGGCCGCCTTGTCGTATCCGATCTTCGGAGCAAGCGCAGTGATGATGATGATGTTCTTGGACAACAGCTCGGCGGCTCGCATCTCGTTGGCCTCGATACCGACAACGCACTTCTCCGTAAAGGCATCGCAAACGGCACCGATCAATTCGGCCGATTCGAGAAGGTTGTGCGCCAACACCGGCATCATCACGTTCAGTTCGAAGTTGCCGTTGGCATTTGCCCAAGCCACGGCCGCGTCGTTTCCGATGACCTGTGCGACCACCTGCATTACAGCCTCGGCCATAACCGGATTGACCTTGCCCGGCATGATCGACGAACCCGGTTGAGTAGAAGGCAGCGCCAGCTCACCGATTGCGGTTCGAGGTCCCGAACCCAGCCACCGGATGTCGTTGGCGATCTTGAACAACCCGGTGGCCACGGTCTTGAGGGCGCTAGACGCAAACACTGCGGCGTCTTTGGCTCCCTGGGCTTCAAAATGGTCGGCGGCTTCGACAAATTCGTAACCCGTTCGCTCGGCAATACCCGCGATCGTGTCCCTGGCGAATCCCGCCGGGGCGTTGATACCCGTTCCGACCGCGGTACCGCCCAGAGCGAGTTCTTCGAGTCCGGCCAATGTGCTCTCGATTCGCTCCACGCCTTTGCGAACTTGGGCCGCATACCCGCCAAACTCCTGGCCGAGCCTCACCGGAGTGGCGTCCATGAGATGGGTGCGACCCGACTTGATGATCCCGTCGAACTCGGTCGCCTTGTCCTCCAACGCCGCAGCCAGGCGCTCGAGCGCTGGGATCGTT
>CAXMOL010000064.1:0-4256 GCA_964194935.1 uncultured Kiloniellaceae bacterium | reverse complement strand
GGAACATGCACGATCTTGTTGCCACGGGTTCGACCAGAGGCCATCTGTGGATCCTTGCGGGACGGTCCCTCTGCCAGGACGGAAACCGTCGAGCCGATCAACTCCGAGTTCTTCTCGAGCGTGACCTCTCGTTGCAGTGCCACCAGACGGTCGAAACGCTCCGACGCCACCCCGTGCTCCACCTGGCCCTCCATCGTCGCCGCCGGAGTGCCTTCTCGTGGCGAGTAGATGAACATATAGGCGGTATCGAACCGCGCTTCGGCCATCACATCCAGCGTGGCTTGAAAGTCAGAGTCCGACTCTCCGGGGAAACCCACAATGACGTCCGTAGACGTCGCCAAGCCCGGAATGATCGATTCCGCCATTCGTAGCTTGTCGAGAAAGCGGCTCGGCGTGTACCCCCGATGCATCGCCCTCAAGATCGACTCGCTGCCGCTCTGCAGCGGAAGATGGAGCTGCTCGCAGACAGCAGCGGACTCGGCCATGGCGACTACGACATCCTCCTTGATGTCCTTTGGATGGGGGCTGGTGAATCTGATTCGCTCGATACCGTCGACCTCGTTGACCCGACGCAGTAGATCCGCAAACACGGCCCGCCGGCGCCCCTCGATCTTGAGATCCCGACCATAAGAGTTCACGTTCTGACCGAGGAGAGTCACCTCCACGACGCCTTCGGAGGCAAGCTGCTTGATCTCACGCACGATGTCAGACGGTCGGCGCGAGATCTCCCGGCCACGAACCAATGGGACGATGCAGAAGGTGCAACCGTTGTTGCACCCAATCGTGACCGTCACCCAGGCACTGTGCGGGGTCTCGCGCCGGGTCGGAAGCGTCGACGGAACGTCATCAATCGATGCGGTCTCGTCCCAAACCTCGGTGACCGGCCCCCACTCCTCGGCGCGGTCGAGCAAGGTGATAGCTCTGTGGAGGTTGTGGGTGCCAAATACCACATCGACCCAAGGTGCCTTGGTCTGCACCACCTCGCGGTCCTTTTGAGCAAGACAGCCGGACACCATGATCCGCATATCCGGCCGCTCGTCCTTCGCTGCCTTGAGCTGGCCGAGATTCCCGTACAGTCGATTGTCGGCGTTCTCCCGGATACAGCACGTGTTGAGCAGCACGACATCGGCGTCTGCCACTCCATCGGCAGGAACCATGCCGTCAGACTCGAACAGGCCGGAGATACGTTCCGAGTCGTGTTCGTTCATCTGGCAGCCGAAGGTTCGCACCAGGTAGCGACGTCCGACCCGAGATGGAAGGCGTCTCTCTCGAACAGCCGGTAGCCCCAACTCGGTCATCTTGCGTAGTCGGTGGCACGCAGTTCACGCACGACCGTCACCTCAATCTGGCCGGGATACTGCAGGTCCTCCTCGAACTGACGAGAGATGCGTCGCGCCAGGTCGTGGGCTGAAAGATCGTCGATCTCTCCGGGATCGACTACAACCCTCACCTCTCGGCCAGCCTGCATCGCAAACACGCGCTGCACGCCGGCATAGGACATAGCAATCGATTCAAGAGATTCGAGGCGGCGCACATAGGACTCGACCGCTTCGCGGCGAGCACCGGGACGGGCTGCTGATACCGCGTCGGCCGCTTGGACGATGATGGCCGTGAGGGTCCTCGGTTCGACCTCGTTGTGGTGAGCCTCGATGCCATGAACAACCGCCGGATCCTCGCCGAACCTCCGGGCGATCTCGGCGCCGACCAGGGCATGGGATCCCCCGAGTTCGTGGCTCACGGCCTTGCCGATGTCGTGCAGGAATGCCGCCCGCCTCGCCTCTTCGGCGTCAACCCCCAGTTCGGCGGCGAGCATGCTGGCGACCTTGGCCGATTCGATCAGGTGGTGAAGAACATTCTGGCCATACGACATCCTGTATTTGAGGCGGCCGAGCAGGTTCACCAACTCGGGATGGACCCGACTGAGGCCGACTTCGAGGAGAGCCCACTCACCCGCATCACTCATACTTTGCTCAACCTCAGCAAACGCCTTTTCGTACGCATCTTCGATACTGGTGGGGTGGATACGGCCGTCCTCGACGAGCCGCTCCAAGGCCCGGCGCCCGACCTCGCGCCGAACCGGATCAAAGCAAGAAAGGGCCACTGCCTCAGGAGTGTCATCAACAATGATGTTGACTCCGGTCGTTGCCTCGAACGCCCGGATGTTGCGCCCCTCTCGGCCAATGATGCGGCCCTTCATCTCATCGTTGGGCAATTCGACCACCGAGACCGTGGTCTCAGCCACCACCTCGGAGGCCAAACGCTGCACCGTCGACGTGAGAATGCGGCGAGCCCGTCGATCGGACTCTTCTCTTGCCTTTAGCTCCATGTCTCGCATCAACACCATGGCGTCACGACGAGCCTCGTCTTCCACCCGCTCCATCAACTCTGTCTTTGCTGCCTTGGCATCGACACCGGCGAGTGACTCCAGAGCGGCACGAGCCTCCTCATTCATCTCGTCAACAAGTCGGCGGGCCTCCATCAGTTCGCTCTCGCGCTCGATGAGGTGTGCCTCACGCTGCGCCAGATTGGCACCGCGTTGTTCCAGGGTTGCCTCCCGCTGTCCAAGACGCTCCTGAGTTGCATCGATCTCGATACGCCGGTGCTGCAGCGTGTCTTCCTCGCGCTCCCGATAGGTGTCGGCATAGGCACGTGCCTCGCCCTCGGAGCGTTCCAGCATCCGTTGCGCTTCAGCGCGACTGTCGCGCAGCACCTGCTCTGCTGTGGTACTGGCTCGCCCCAAGGCACTTCGTTGGCGACGAACCCCGACAACCACCCCCGCCACGAGGGAGGCAAGTCCGACGGCGATGGCGATCAGTGCCGTGACCATCAGCATTGCTCCTCTCGATAGACCCTCAATACGCAAACGCGCCGAGCCTCATGGCTCGACGCACACACCGACCGCCTCCCAGCGAATTGGTCGACTACACCCTCACTAAGGGTTGCTCAGTTGTTCCGGTGTCCTGGCGGATTGGTTAGTTGTTGTAATTGAATGTGCGCGTGAGCCAGCATCGTACCGCGGCGTGCCGGGTGCGGGAGGGTGACGTCAGTCTTTGCCGTCGAGCCCGTCCACCTTCTCGATCGTCCCTGCCGTGGCCGACGAGCTCTCGGCGGCCTCTGACTTCTCGGACTTCTTTGCGGCCGGCTGCCTCTTTGGGGCTGGCTCTGTCTTTGCGGTGCCCTCAGCTGTTGCGTCGGAGGCATCGGCTGCGGCTGCCTCGTCGTCAGGCTCCTCTGCATCGGCGTCACTTTTGACGAGACCGACGATCTCGAGCACTTGTGCCTGCAATTGCATCGCAACCTCAGGGTTCTCCCGCAAGAAGCGCTTCGAGTTCTCGCGACCCTGGCCGAGCTGATCGTCCTCGTAGGTGTACCAGGCACCGCTCTTGCGCACAACGTCGTGTTCGACCGCTACATCCAGCAGGCTTCCCTCACGGGAGATTCCGGTACCGAACATGATGTCGAACTCGGCAAGGCGAAACGGCGGCGCAACCTTGTTCTTTACGATCTTTGCCCGCACCCTGTTTCCGATCGATTCCTGACCATCCTTGATGGTTTCGATTCGCCGGATGTCGATACGGGTACTCGAATAGAACTTGAGCGCCCGACCGCCCGGGGTCACCTCCGGACTCCCGAACATCACACCGATCTTTTCTCTGATCTGGTTGATAAAGATCGCGGTCGTTGCAGACCGATTGATCGAACCTGCGAGCTTGCGCAACGCCTGCGACATGAGCCGTGCCTGAAGACCGACGTGGGTGTCACCCATCTCGCCTTCGATCTCGGCTCGCGGCACCAGTGCGGCGACGGAGTCGATCACGACTACGTCGAGGGCTCCCGAACGGATCAGCATGTCGGTGATTTCGAGGGCCTGTTCTCCAGTATCGGGCTGGGAGATGAGCAATTCGTCGATATCGACCCCGAGCGCCTTTGCATACTGCGGATCGAGGGCGTGTTCGGCGTCGATAAATGCCGCTACTCCGCCGTTGCGCTGCGCCTCGGCGATGATGTGAAGCGCCAGCGTGGTCTTACCACTGCTCTCCGGACCGAAGATCTCGACAACACGGCCACGAGGAACCCCGCCGATACCGAGCGCCAGGTCGAGCGACAACGCGCCGGTCGGGATCGCCTCGATCGCCACCACGTTGTCGGAGCCGAGCCTCATGATGGCGCCCTTGCCGAACTGGCGTTCAATCTGCGTCAACGCCATGTCGAGTGACTTGTCGTCCATCGGTATTCCCCTTCATCTTCGGCTTGCA
>CAXMOL010000063.1:0-2346 GCA_964194935.1 uncultured Kiloniellaceae bacterium | reverse complement strand
GGTCAGTTCTGGCAACTGGACGACGTCACCATCTATCCGCGCATTGACAGCGTTCCCGACCTATGGGTCGCCGGTGGCACTCTCACGCACGCTCCCGACACTCCCGACAAGCCGTACATCGCCCCCGGCGTCCTCAGACGCATCATGGAGGCAGACGGATGGATGGCGCGCTCCAGCGGGAGCGACCCGAGCGATGTCGCCGCCGACTGGCTGGCCGTGCAGCAGCATCTCTCTACGGAAGGCCGCGATCCGGCATCGCTCACCTTCGGTGCGACCCAGTTCCTCCACATTGCGCAGAGCACCGCGAGCGAGGATGCACTCGACGAACAGATGCCCCTCTTTACGGCCGTCATGGGTGACCATCGGACTCCCGACGACCTCCAGGCGTCCTATTTGACAGGCTCGATTGACGATATGCGTGAGACGGTGGCCGGCCTGCAGGCAGCGGGGCTCCAATACCTCATCCTCACACCGCTGGTCGCCGATGCGTCACAGCTCGATCTGATCGTCGAACACATCGTCGAACCGTTTAGTTGATCAGCGACTTCTGAGCACCTCGTGCACCCGGGCCGGGGTGGCCGGAAGGTCACGCACCGCGATCCCGGTGGCGTGCCTGATGGCGTTGAGAATCGACGGAGCAGTCGCTACCAGGGTGTGCTCCCCAACTCCCTTTGCGCCGTACGGCCCCAGCGGATCGTTCGACTCGATCAAGATGCTCACAATCTCGGGAACGTCTCCGAACGTCGGAATCAGGTAGTCGTGCAGGTTCTCGGTCTTCCCGGGGAGGTACTCCTCCATCAGGGCCATGCCGATTCCCTGGGCGATACCTCCTTCGATCTGCCCCTCCACCAGCGTCGGGTTTACCGCCCTCCCGACATCGTGGGCGGCTGTAATCCGTAGCAATTCGACGGTGCCCAATTCGATATCTACCGAAACCTCGGTCATCTGTGCTCCGTAGCCATAGACGGCATATGGCGATCCCTGGCCGTTGTCGTCAAGCGCCGTCGTCACGGGATCGAACACTCCGGTGGCAACTGCGACCAAGCCGTCGTCGTCCGGATCGAGCGAAGCGAGGGCTAACTCACCACGCTCGCCCTGATCGAAGACGACGAGGCGGCCGGGTTCGAATTCGAGCCGAGCCTCGGGGGAAGCGTCGGCCATGTGGAGCAATTGGCTGCGCAGCTCGATCGATGCAAGGTAGGTCGCATTACCACTGATGAAGGTCTGACGAGAAGCCGAAGTCTTACCGGCATCGGGAGTCGCATCGGTGTCGGCTCCAACGAGGTCAATCACCGAGAGGTCGACCCCGAGGGCGTCGGCGCAAATCTGACTCATGACCGTATTGGAGCCCTGTCCGATGTCCACGGCGCCCTGGAACAGCACCACCCGGCCCTGCGGATTGACCCCCACCTTGATCGTCGACGGATTGGGGAGGCCGGTGTTGCCACACCCGTACCACAGGCCCGCCACCCCGACCCCGCGACGGTTTCTTCCGCCGTCCCGGTTGAACATGTCAGCATCCAACAGTGCTCTCTCCCAATGTGGCTCCAGCGCCTCCAGGCAGTCCTTGAAGCCAACCGCCGACTCGAAGATCTGACCCGTAGCGGTCGGCTGCCCAACCACGAGAGCGTTCTTGATCCGGAAGGCGAGCCGATCGATGCCGATCTCGTCGGCCAACTCGTCGAACAAGCACTCCTGGGCAACCGCCGACTGGGGAACCCCAAAACCGCGGAAGGCACCAGAAGGTGGCTGGTTGGTGTGCACCGCCTCGGTGACCGCTCGATAGGCATCGTAGGAATAGGGGCCGCCGGCGTGGACCGGCGCCCGATTGGCCACAGTCGGGCCCCACGATGCGTATGCCCCGGTATCGAACCGGCCGGAGAAGTCCATGGCGGTAAGTCGGCCGTCGTCGGTTGCGGCGACACGCAACGAGATCTCTGACGGGTGCCTCTTGGTGGTGGACATCATCGACTCGGGGCGGGTGTAGGTGATCCGCACCGGTCGATCCAGGTGCCAAGCGGCGACGGCCAGGAGAGGCTGCACACTGAGATCAAGCTTGCTGCCGAAGCCGCCACCCACTGACGTCGGCCGGATGACCACGTTCTCCGGATCGAGATCGAGAATCGCCGCAACCTCGGTCCGATCCATGTGCGGAGTCTGCGTGGTGACAGAGATCTCCAACCGATCGTCGATGCGCACTGCGTGTCCAGCCTCAGGCTCGATATAGGCGTGCTCGACAAACGGAGTCGAGTAGGCAGCGGCGACGACGACGTCCGCCGATTCGAAGGTCGCCTCGAGTTCGCCGCGCTGGACGAGCCCGCGGACCAGAACATTGCCGTCGCGCTC
>CAXMOL010000062.1:0-5044 GCA_964194935.1 uncultured Kiloniellaceae bacterium | reverse complement strand
AACTTCTTGGTGCCGATGACACCGGCCACGGCGGGACCTGAGCTGATGCCGATCCGGAAGTCGATCCGGTGGCCGTTGAACGGCGGTGAAGCCCTGCCGTAGTCGCGAATCTCAACGGCCAAGGCGGCCATCACCGCGGCGTGGTTGTACATCGGCGTCGGAGCTCCTGCAACGGCCATGTAGCTATCACCGATCGTGCGGATCTTCTCCACTCCCAGCCGGTCAACCAGTTCGTCGAAATGCGAGAAGAACCCGCTGAGCATGTCGACGGCCTCTTCGGGGCTCATCGCCTGTGAGATCGGGGTGAAACCAACGATGTCGGCAAAGAGAATGCTGATCATCTCGAATCGCTCGGCGATCGTTGCGGAGTCCTCCTTCAGCTGATCTGCGATGGTCTTCGGGAGCACATTCAGCAGCAGTGTCTCGGAGCGGTCGCGTTCGGCGGCCAGATCTCGTTCGGCGAGGAAGACGCGACGACGAGTCGTATCAGCGGCGCGGAAGGCGATATACGCGAACGCTGCGCCCGCAAACAGCCAGACCGACAGATTGGTGATCTCGACAGCGGTGGCTTCGAAGGCGGCGTACATGATGATGGGAAGGGCGACCAGGGCGGCCAGCTCGCCCATCGCCTGGAGGTGCGTCAGCGACAGGCCAACCAGGACCATGGGAATCACAAGTGCTGCGACTCCCGCCAGGTAGCCGCCATCAATTTCGCGGATAATCAGAACAAAACCAATTGCCGAGGCGGCGAAGCCGACGAGCCATGCAACTCCAAGCACTCGTAGCGACCTTGCGCGCCAGAAGACCGCCGCGAAGATCAGGAAGAACGCGGTGAGGCCCACGCGAATCGGCCACGTTGAACGCAGCGAGCCCGGGTCGAGAATTTCGTCCCAAACACCGACCACCACGTACAGCGGGGCTACAACGATGACGGCCCAGCGCAACAGCGCCCAATGATCCGAGGCCCTGCTCTCTAGATACTCCTGCTCCAGGGTGGGGTCAAAACGCGGTGGACGTATTCTCATGCGGGCTCCAAAGCGTATTCGTTGGCGGCCAGGAGCGTCGGTCGAGCGTTACCCGAAAGCAACTCCTTGTTGGTCGCGCAGCCGAAGACGGGCTGAGCGCATCCGCGCCGTTTTTTTGGGCGGAGGATGATCTGTGGATCCCCGCGGCAGGGTGCCGCGTGGTCTGGGTGTCAGCTTTGGCGCGGCATTCAGCCGCTCCGGCGGGCACTCGACTCGAGGGGTCCGATAATCGGCACTTATGAGCGCCTAGCCGGTCGGATACAGCCAGCGGCGAAACAATCTTGTGAGCTGCGGCATTGCCAGCCAAGTCATAAGAGGCACAACGACGGCAACGTTCGTCAGGGTTCTCGTGAAGAACTCAATGCTGAGAGTGACTGGGGCCGCCAGATATGAGAGGTCGCCAAGCAACCATCCCAGCAAGGGGATCACGATCAGGAGAAGTGGGTAAATGGCGAGTGTGATCAGTAGCGCCATCTTGTACTTCGGTGGGGGCACTACCACCTGATGACCGGGGAGTTGGAACCAGCTCTCCAAACCTGACTCCGTTGTGTACTCCGACCGACCAGAAAGCAGGGGGGGCAGCTTGGCGATCCAGTCGGCTCGCTCCGGGGAACTCTCCCACCTCCGAAGGTCCGGATAGGTAGCAAATCGGGAGACGATGACGTATTCGCCGCTGCCAGCAGCAGGCCGCAGAAACGTGGTCCCCTGATAGCCGCGATACCGTTTCATGTCTGCCTCGATTCCGGTCAGCCACGCCTCAAAGTCCCGGATTCGATCTGGCTTGACGTTGTGGCGGATGAGGTAACTGACGGATTCGTCCTTCGGGTGTTCAGAGATTCCGTCTTGGTCCACGATGCCTCCCATAGCTCCATCGGTGGCCGTGCAACCAGTGCCAGTATTGTGCTCAGCAGGGCGTCCACGGCCGTCTCAACCCTAACGAGCCTCGGATTCCGCCCATCGCTCTACCCGCCCATATCGGCACATATGCGTGGCGTGTTTGTTTGGTATTGTTGGTGTCGGGTTCGGGGAATGACCGAACCGAAGAGCTGGTGTTGAGGCTGGAAGCCGGTCACGCTGGAAGGCCGAAAGGCCGCAAAGTGACGTCCCTCATTGTCTTCCCCGAGCCCACACCTCTGCAGCCGGGTTCTTTAGGTCATTGGCTGGCTCCAGCGACGAAGGTGGCGACGATGTAGGTTGCGTGGCGGTCGAGGGACGTGCGGGCACGGTTGTATCGCATCGTGGTTCTTGGGTCGGCATGCGATGCAGCCTCTTGGACATCTCGTAGCGGTACACCTGCGTCCAGTGCTGACGCCGCGTAGCGAGTTGAGGAGGCGGCGAGTGCGTCGCCATGTGCGGTCTCCCCGGACGGTGGAACCGATCATCTAGGCAACGGGCCAGGAGCGCATATTGCCCCGGTAATGCGCTACCTGCATGGTTGTGTGAATTCTGTGGTGTGAACGGATGCCGTGTCCCGGACGGGTGACAGGTCGCTTGAGCACCCGGTTCCTAGAGTTCGCAGCGGCTAGGTTCGCGGCATGCAATCGTCACGCACTGCGCTGCTCGGAGGACCGGCGTTCTTCATCTTGTGGTTCATTGGTGCGCAGATGCTCTACTTCGCAACCGGTGGCACCACCGACAATGCACCCCTTCCCGGTCCCGGCGAATACCCCGATGTCGTGCTGTCAAACAGCGCGAACGCCCATGCCGGTGCAACGATTCTGGTGCTGGCCGCAGCGATGCTGCTGTGGTTCGCCGCTGGCCTGTGGAGCCGGATTCGATCCGATCACGGGGTCGGGTTGGCTGCGGCGCTGGCGACAGCGGCGATCGCCGGGTTGTTGGTTCTCCAGGCCGGGCTAACGGTGGCGTCTGTCGTCTTTGCCGAGGAGCTACCCGACACCTCGTGGTCGGTGTACCAGCTATCGAATGCGCTCGGCTTCGAGAGCTTCATCACCTCGGTACTCGGCGCGACAACCCTGGCTGCGGTCATCGCCACCGCGAGCCGCGATTCGATTTCGAAATACCTGTGGTGGTTCACCACGATCATGGCGATGATCCTTGCCGTTGGCGGGCTGCTTGAGGGCCTCGACGTGCTCCCGGAGGGTCGGTTCTCGATCATCTTCGGACTCTGGGTCCTGATCGCCGGATTCGTCCTCTTCGCCTATCAGGAAACGGGCGCCGATACGGCGGTCTAGCCCGGAATGCTCGATTGACCCGCATCGGCGTTTGGACATGAGTGTCTGAGTTGGCGCAACGTGGTTGAAGCTTCGATCCACATCATCCCTCCCAGCCGAATAAGCATCTACCCCAGATACGACGATTCGCCCCGTCAGCGCGATCGGATTGCCGATTGACGCCACTTCGGAGCGGTGGATGGTTGACGGTATGGGGAGTTATGTGCGTGATTGTGGCTCGCGAGGGCGGTGAGTGATCGTCACGACGCGTTCTAGACCGTCGACTTGTCGTCGGGCGGGGGCCGGTATTCGACACAGGCACATTTCGGGACGGTGCAGTCGGAGTCGCGATGCTCTTTGCGAGGATGACCGCAGTCCAGGCAGCGTTGTGTAGCGATGTCGATCGGTTGTGTTCCCCGTGACATCAACGTGACCGCGGTTTGGCGATGGCAACGGTGATGTCTCGTCCGTCGACGTTGTGGCCATCGAGCGCACTGATCGCGGTCTTTGCCTCGTCTGGCGTTGCCATCTCGACGAAACCGAATCCACGGGATCTGCCGCTGTGAAGGTCGGTGACCACTTGCGCCTCCTTGACATCTCCTTGTTGGGCAAAGAGGGTCCACAGATCGGCCGTGGTAGTGTCGAAGGTGTGGTTTCCTACGTGGAGATTACTGAACACGTTTGACTCCTTCGCAGCGTGAAACGGTCAACGGCGTTGGCCTCAGGCGGCCCGACCCCGCGGTCCCGAGGTCGTATGCACCCACTCCACCGGGATGGAGCGAGTCTGGGATGGCGATTCAACGAGGATGAAGCGGTCGCCGTGAGCAACCTCGACACCGAGGAACCGTCCCGTGACAACCTGCTGGTCGCGGGTCGTCACCATACAAAGGGCTCCATATTCGAGCGAGTTGAACACCATCACTGGCCGTACTCTTCGGCTTCGATCAGTTCCTTGCCTGCCGGGGGCGAGCCTCGTTAACAGTGAGCTGGCGACCATCCCAGTCATACCCGTTGAGTTTGCCGATGGCGTCTCCGGCGAGGGCCTGATCGGAAAGCTCGATGAAGCCGAACCCGCGGGACTTGCCAGTGTCGCGGTCGGTGACGACCGCAGCCGAGGTGATGTCCCCGTAATCGGCGAACAACGACCGGAGGTCGGCCTCGGTCGCGCTGAATGGGAGATTCCCAACAAAGATGTTCATGGCATATGCCTCTCAGAACGAAGAACGCATTTCGCTCTTCTCGAAGTTGTTCGGGTACCGACCGTGCTGGCGTCTGGTCCGGGAACGAGAAGGGAGCGAAGTCGCCGCCGAAGCAGCTCAACTCAGTCTACCCCGAGTCGCCCCGGTACCGATTCCGTTCCTTGGGCATCGGCCCGATCAAGCCCCCACCACTACTACCACCGACGGACCGGCAAGAGCTATTTGTCTCCTCGCTCGCTGTCGTGACGTTCATGTTCCTCTTCACGCTTCCGCGCTGCCCGCTCGCGTTCCTCTTTGCGCTCACGCTCATGACGCTCGTTCTCCTCTTTGCGCTCACGCTCGTGGCGCTCAGCTCGCTCTCGATCAGTCTCCATATCCAGCTCCAATGATCAATACCCGGGACCGGTCGACATCATCATCCTTGAGACACCGGCAGGAACGCTGCTCATCTCGATCAAAGCATCCACCAACGAGTGGGACGAGTTCCTCCCCATCGCGGAAGGGATCCTCGCAGGGATCTCGTTTCCAGACCTCGACTGAAGTCGGCACCAGGTAGTCCACACCGGATATGCGCTAGCTGTCGTCGGCCGTGAGGCCGATTCTGGCCCCAACTCATATGGGCGGCGTCTTGTGCCGACCGGCTCTGCCA
>CAXMOL010000061.1:0-10217 GCA_964194935.1 uncultured Kiloniellaceae bacterium | reverse complement strand
GCCGGGGCGACCTCGACGACGTCGGCTCCGACGACGTTCAGGTCGCGACCAAGCCTTCGCACCGTATCCAGCAGTTGGCGAGACGTCAGTCCACCTGGTTCTGGAGTCCCGGTCCCCGGGGCCGAGCCGGGGTCCACCACGTCGATGTCGATCGACACAAACACCCCCTTGGCTCCACTCGCGGCGTGGTCGACGGCCTCATCGACTACCACATCGAGGCCGCGGTCGGTGATCTCACTCATGAAGAACGACTTCATGTCACGTTCGCTCATCCATGCAACTACGTCCGGTGGAGGCCAATAGCCTCGTAGGCCGATCTGAACAAAACGATGTCCCGGTACTGCACCGGATTCGATGAGGCGCCTCATCGGCGTGCCGTGACCATCGAGTTTGCCGTAGTGAGTCTCTCCGGTGTCGGCATGTGCATCGAAATGGACGAGTGCTATGTCACCGTGTCCGATGGCGTCGGCGACTCCGCCGGCGTTGGGGAAAGTGATGGTGTGGTCTCCACCCAAAACGAGAGGTATTGCGCCGTGGCTCGCAATAGATCCGACCGCCTCCCGGATGCGCTCGATGCTCTCGTCCATGTATCCGGGCACGACGTGGATGTCGCCGATATCCACGACCCCGAGTGTCGCCAGTGGATCGATACCGGTATCGAGATGGGGCCGAGCGCCATCGGGATCGAGATAGTCGGCGTCTCGGATCGCTTTGGGCCCGAATCGTGCTCCAGGGCGATTGGTGGTGCCGAGATCGAACGGAGCTCCGACTATGACGACCTTGGCGTCGCCCAGGTCGTCGAGTGTGCGCTTGGGCACACCGGCGAACGATCCGCGGGCACCGTATGGAAAGGCGTCGAAGCTTGTCACCCGCCTGAGGCTAACTGGTGCCCCATTGGTCGAATACTCTGCCGACCAACAGCGTTGACGGGAGCATATGGATATTGCAGTAAATCTGGTCGAGAGCTACCTCCGCCTCAACGGCTACATGACGTTGAGCGAATTCGAGGTGCAGGCTCGACGCGGCGACGGTGGATTCGACACCATCACCGACATCGACATCATGGCCATCCGGTTCCCGGGCCCCGTTTATGCGGGGGACCCGCACGGGGGTGACGACACGCACTTGCTCTTGCTCGATGATCCGGCCTTGCTGCTCAAGGAGGGTCAGATCGACGTCATCATTGGGGAGGTAAAACAGGGCGCAGCCGAATTCAATCCGGGAATCAGAAGACACAAGGTCCTTCATTCGATGCTGCGTCGGGTCGAGTGGCTGTTCGAAGCCGGGATCGATCGTGTTGTCGATGACTTGGGCGCTCGCCAAATCTGTGAGGCACCAGCGCGCGGCGGTGGCACGATCAGGGTGCGGCTGGTTGCTTTTGGGCGGGCACCCGAGACCGATATGCACACGATCACCCACAGCCATATCGTCGAAACGCTCATGGGCTTCTTTGATGGTGTCGACGACGCTTTCCGCCCGGTTCAGTTCCGGAATCCGGCACCAGCCATGCTGAGCCTGCTGCGCAAGAGCGGGTTCGAAATAAACAAGGGCACCCAAGAATCTGGACCCAAGGACTGAGCCACCTGCGATCTGGCAACCGGTAGAACGCGTTCAAGTTTCATCGAGGCAAACGCCGAAGTAGTTGGTGGAGGACCGTCTGCGACAGAGGGGCCCCGTGGACTGCGACTTGCGAATGTGTATTCGTCTGTGCGGCTCGCTGGGGTCGCATCTCTCGAAGGCGGACTCGTAGAGAGTCGAACGGCCAACGGGAGAAGACAATGAATGGTGTAAGGCGAAAAATCGTGGTCCTGATCGGGGTTCTGAGCCTGCTGACTATCCCGTTGGTCGCATCCGCAGACGTAGTCACCGAAGAGGATCCTCCACCCTCCGATGATTCGCAGTTGGTCTATTACTACGACGGCTTCTTTCAGTTGTTTTACGGCTTCTTTGCTCCTGATGGCGACCCGGAAGCCTGCACGCCTTCCGAGACGGTCGTCGACGAAGGCACCGCCCCCGACCCTGAGACGGTCGCAGGTGACGGTGAGCCGATCCCAGCGCCGGCAGACGAGTGCTCGGAACTCCTCATTGAGAGTTCCAACGGTGAGGTGAACCATGGTTCGTTCCTCTCGTCGTTTGTCAAGGCGTTCAAGGTTGCCTTCGAAGGCGACGCGCCGTTTGGCCACTACGTCAGGCAGTTCGCCCAGTCGGACCTCGGCAAGACCGACAAGGCCGACAAGGCCGAAAAGCCTGACAAGGCCGAAAAGGGGTCAGACGATGGTGAAGACGCCGATGTCGGCGATGACGATGACGCCGACTCGGGCAAGCCGGACAAGACGGCCAATGGCAACAAGGGCAACAGCAACGGACACGGTAAAGGCAAAAAGGGCGACTAGACCCCGGGCCGCACAGCCTTTGAGATAGCCACCCGTACGGCGCCGTCGAACCTGGATCACTGCGGCGCGTCGGACAGCCGCCTCCATCAGTCGTCGCGGCGGCTGGGTCGCCCCATCAAGAAGGTCAGAATCGAGCGTCTGTTGATAATTGACCTCGTCCGCGTCGGTGGGGACAAGGCACTCCTCCGGTCCCAGGGTTGTGCTGGTCATCCGATGCCTAATCGGGCGGCACTAGCCTGACGTCTTCTTCCCGGGAGGAGGACTAAATGCGATTCAAGACAATGACCGCGATTCTGCTCGCCTTGGCTCTGGTAGCCGCGGCCTGTGGAGACGACGATGCCGCTGACGGCGACGGTGGAGACACCGGTTCGTGCGAGGTGGCTGATCTGAACCTGGTCACGCTCGACACACTGACGGTTGCTACCGGCGAACCTGCCTTCCCACCGTGGGTGAGCGGTCCTGACGGCGCCAACTTCGACGATCCGGAGAGCGGTACTGGATTCGAGGCAGCCCTGGTCTATGCACTGGCTGCCGAGATGGGATTCACCGACGACCAGGTCACCTGGATCCGAAGCGGATTCGACGAGGTGATCGCTCCAGGACCCAAGGACTTCGACTTCAACTTGCAGCAGTACTCGATTACTGCGGCCCGTGAGGAAGTCGTGGATTTCTCGGATCCCTACTACACGACGGCGCAGGCGCTGGTTGCGTTCCCCGACTCCGCAGTTGCGAGTGCGACCTCGCTGGCTGATCTCAAGGATGCGAAGCTGGGAGCCCAGATTGGGACAACCAGTCTCGACTTCATCGAGGACGTCATCGCTCCCACGAGCGACGCAGCGGTGTACGACACCAATGTCGACGCCAAGACGGCTCTCGATGTCGGTCAGGTCGACGGCCTGGTGATGGACCTTCCGACTGCGTACTACGTGACCGCAGTCGAGATCGAGGGCTCGGTCATCGTTGCCGAGTTCGAAACTGCCTCGGCGGCACCCGACGAGTACGGGCTGCTGTTTGCCGATGGCAACTCGTTGGTTGGCTGCGTCAATGCGGCGCTGTCGACCCTACGAGACAGCGGCGCCCTTGCCGCGCTCGAGGACGAGTGGCTGGTGTCGGCCGGCGGCCTCGTGTCGATCTCGGGGTAGGTGGATTCGACCCCAATTGAGGAGGTGGAGCGTCGGGGACCGCAGGCACTGTGGCCCCGGCGCTCGCCTCAAGCCCGCGAGGAGGGCACTCGCGGAGCGTTGATCGCCGCCGGTTCCACGGTTGCGGTATTTGGCTTCATCCTGTGGGTGGTGCTCACATCGGAAGCGTGGCCCAAGGTCCAGCGTCAGTTCTTTAGCTGGTTCCACTTCAAGGAGAGCTTCCCCGACGTCGCTTCGGGGTTTTGGCTCGACATAAAGATGTTTGCGGTGGCAGAGGTACTGATCCTCGTCATTGCGCTCGCTGTGGCGATGATCCGAGCCTTGCGCGGTCCGGCGTTCTTGCCGTTGCGCATCATCGTCGTCACCTATATCGATCTGATCCGCGGAATCCCGATTCTCTTGCTCATCCTGCTCATGGGATTCGGGATCCCATCGTTGGCGCTCCCCGGTGTGCCGCGCAGCCCCCTGTTCTGGGGGGTGGCGGCGCTGGTCATCAGTTACTCGGCGTACACGGCAGAGGTCTATCGGGCGGGCATCGAGTCGGTTCACGAGAGTCAGAGGATGTCGGCTCGTTCGATCGGGCTGACTCAGGGACAGGCGCTACGGCAAGTCATCGTCCCGCAGGCAATCCGTAACGTCATACCGGCATTGCTAAACGGATTTGTGAGCCTGCAGAAAGACGTCGCGCTCGTATTCGTGCTCGGCGTTCGCGAAGGCCTGCGTGAGGCAGATATTTACAACGCTCGCACCTTCAACTACACCAGCTACATCGCGGCGGCAGTCCTCTTCCTGTTGGTTAGCGTCCCGGTGGCGCGGTTTACCGATTGGTATACCGAGCGCGATCGACGTCGCAAGCAGGCAATGAGCTCATGAGCCTCAAACTCGCCATCAGGAATGTCACCAAGTCGTTCGACGGCAAGATGGTGTTGCGCGATGTCGACCTCGATGTCCGATCACACGAAGCCGTGTGCCTCATCGGTTCTTCCGGTTCCGGCAAATCCACGCTGCTCAAGTGCATCAACCTTCTGGTCCCGATCGACTCGGGCGAGATCGTTCTGGACGGCGTCGATATCGCTGCACGAGGGGTCAACCCCAATCAAGTGCGTCAGAACATCGGGATAGTGTTCCAGGCGTTCAACCTGTTCCCGCACATGAATGTGATCGACAACATCACGCTCGGCCCGCGCAAGGTGCACGGCGTGAACCGGGATGAAGCCGAGGAACGTGCCCGCAGCTTGTTGGCCGGGTTCGATCTGATCGACAAGGCCGAGGCGTATCCGGGCCTTCTCTCGGGCGGCGAGCAGCAGCGCGTTGCCATCGTGAGGGCTCTGGCGTCTGATCCGGAGCTCATGCTGCTGGATGAGGTGACTTCGGCTCTTGATCCGGAACTCGTTGCGGAGGTATTGAATGTCATCCGAGACCTGAAGAAGGGCGGGATGACGATGATCATTGCCACCCACGAGATGGGTTTTGCCCGCGACGTGGCCGACAAGGTTTGCTTCCTCGATGATGGAGTGATCTTGGAGCAGGCGCCTCCGCAGGATTTGTTCAACAATCCGCAGCAGCCGCGTACTCAGCAATTCCTGCAGCGCATTATCGAGGCGGGGCGGCTCTAGGGATGTTCAGGACTCTTCGGTCGGTCTTGCGATTCAGACGATTCGAGTTTGATTCGGTAAAGCGACGTCTGGCTAGGGCCGCCAGCGTTGCCGACCTCCGCTCGATCTCGAGGCGGCGGCTTCCCGGCGGAGTATTTGATTACATCGATGGCGGTGCGGAAGACGAGATCGCGATGGCGAGGAACGCAGATGCTTTTCGCCGCGTCGAGTTCCGCCCCAGAGTCATGCAAGGGGTAGGGGATGCGGACCCGGCGACGACTCTCCTCGGCCGACCGTTGGCGTTCCCACTCGTGCTTGCTCCGACCGGCTTTACCCGAATCGCCCATCCGGACGGTGAACTGGCCGTGGCTAGAGCGGCGGAGCGAGCTGGAGTGCCCTACTCGCTCTCGACGCTGGCGACCCGGTCGATCGAGGAAGTGGCCGCAGTCTCCTCGGGACCACTCTGGTTCCAGGTCTATGTCTGGCGTGATCGCGGCCTGGTAGAAGAGATGATCCGGCGCGCGGCGGAATCTGGCTATCAGGCGCTTTGCCTCACGGTGGATGCGACCGTGCTGGGTCGTCGTGAACGGGACGTGCGCCGTGGCTTCACCTTGCCCCCGAAGATAGGCCTCGACACGATCATCGACGGGATAATGCACCCGGGATGGACCTGGGACTTTGCCAGGTCCGACCCGATCGTGTTCGCAAACGTGACCGGTCAGTCGTTCGGGGACGGAACCGACGCGGTGTCGCTGGCCGAATATGTAAACGGTCAGTTCGATCCTGCTTTGTCCTGGCGCGATCTCGAGTGGCTTCGTTCGGTGTGGGAGGGGCCGATCGTCATCAAGGGCATCCAGACGGTGGCAGATGCCGTGGACGCAGCTGATGAGGGCGCAGATGCGATCGTCGTGTCCAACCACGGGGGCCGCCAGTTGGACTCGGCTCCGGCGACCTTGGAGTTGTTGGCCCCAGTCGTCGATGCGGTGGGGGATCGACTGGAAGTGATTGTGGATGGCGGAGTGCGACGAGGTGCCGACATAGTGAAGGCGCTCGCCCTCGGGGCGCGCGCCGCCATGGCCGGACGTGCCTATCTCTATGGGCTAGGCGCAGGGGGAGAGCGTGGGGTGGATCAGGTGCTGGAGATGCTGGAGGCCGGGGTGCGTCGGACGATGACGCTGATCGGAGCACGCACCGTCGCCGACATCGGTGAGCAGCATGTTTCTTGGAGAGAGTCGGGCTAGGCGCGGGTTCTCACGCTGGGAGCGTGCCACCCCACAGGCTGAGCGATGTGCAGTCGTCGGGGGTCCGGATGGGGGGTTCGCCGAGCAACTGCTGGATTCGGACTTCGAGTGCCCACACAGTTGTGCCCGAGTTGAGGTGGCCGCCGACGGCCTTCCCCTCAGCGTCTGCAAAGGCAGCATGGGTATGGACGAAGGGTGCTCCTTCGAGCAGCGAAACGTTGCCGACACCCGACAGCACCTCGAGGTGCTGGTTCAGGTCGAAGTCGCGATAGACCCTTTCATCCTGGTCGTAATAGCGCAGCGATGCCCGGGAGACGGCACCCAGATAGCTGAGCCAGGCCGCTTCGATCCCGGCACCGGTGACGTATTCGGTGATGCCATCGAGCAGATCTTCTCCGGTATTCAGCCGCACCAGGTGAATCGGCCCGGGCTCCATTTGAAAGTTGATCACCTTGCCGCCTCCACGATTGCAAGCGCCCGGTCGGGATCCACCCTGTTGGTGGTTATCCCATCGACCTTGGTTGCAGTGCCGACGATCGCGCCGGCACAGATTTCGAGAATCTTCGCGACCGTTTCGGCGGTGACGCCGGAGCCGGCATAGAGCGGGGCCTGAGGAACGACATCATGGACGAGCCGAAGGTCTGCATCGTCGAGCGCCCGGCCGGTGCCGGTCCCGCTAACGATGATCCCATCAGCACCGGCACGCTCCCACAGGTCGGCCGCGGCCCGGTCGATGGTGAGCCCGGGTGGGGGAGTCGCATGCTTGACCATGACGTCGGCGAGGACCGCAACGTCCGGTGCGATGGTCGCCCTGAGACGGGCCAGTTCCGCCGACTTCCCGGTGATATGACCCTGGTCGGTCGACATCGAGCCAGATAGGACGTTTACCCGGATGAACGCTGCACCGGTGGCGGCTGCCACAGCCATCGCCCCAAGCGCATCATTGCGCAGGACGTTTATTCCGAAGGGGAGATTGCTGGCTTGGCCGACCGCAGATGCCACTCGGGTCATCGCAGCGATGGTGATCTTGGGGACATCGTCGGCAAAGAAGGGAGCGTCGCCGAAGTTCTCGATCATGATCGCGTCGAACCCCGCTTCGCCGAGAGCAATCGCATCCGAGATGGCCTGGTCGATCGTCTCCGCAAATGGCACAGAGCGCGCCGACCCGGGAAGTGGCCCGAGGTGGACCATGCCGATGAGGCCGGAGATCATGGGCGTATGTCTGCGTGGAGCAGGGCGGCCTCGGCGAGTTCGCCGGTGGCGGTGAGGCTCTCCGTATCGACAGCTTCTGCAAACCCAACGACTACCCGACACCAATCCGATGCCTGGCCGCGCAGGCTGTGCTCGGCATCTTCGGGTCCGAATACCCAGCGCGAGTATCCGGGTCCGACAAGCTCGACTCGGACCACTTCCGGGTATTCGATATCGGCCTTTGCAAAGGCGTTGGGAAGGGTTGCCCAGCCGAGCCAGGCGATGTGACGCAGGCGGGGAGTGTCGATGATCTCTTTGTCGAGAGCGGTGAGAATCTCGAGTCCATGACTCCAGGTGTCGGCGAGTCGCATTGTGGCGAAGGTCTGCGCCGCGACATTGCCATCCAGCCACTTGATTCGATCGTTTTCGCCGAGTCGGCTCAAGGCATCCACTACGTCGGCCCTGGCAAAGCGCCACTGCTCGATGACCTCTTGAGGCCGCTTGGGCTTTGCGTTTTCCACTCCGGCTTGCTCGAAGCCCTCTATACCGCCATGTTTTGCGATCGCCTTACTCGGTACGATTTCGTCGGCAAGGACTCCGGCGACATGCCGCTCGGTCCACCACAGGTATGCGATCGTGTCCTGCACTGACCAGCCACGGTTGCCGACCTTCTTCTTCCAATCACGATCCGGGGCGCGTTGCAGCGACTGGTCAAGTCCTTGCTGCTCGGCGACGAGGTCGGCCAAAATCTCTCTCATGAGGCGTTAAGGCTAATCGCTGGAATGCTCGGCTTCACCAGCGACAAAACCATTGATTGTGTCGATCATTTGTCGCAGCCGCCCCAAACTCCTTCGGTCGAACTGCATTCCGAGCCGGAAGAGCTCAGGATGATCGCCTGATGCGATTTCTGCATCGCTCGCCGTGGTGGTCTCGATGCTCCCTTTCGACAGGATTGCGGCGTACTCGTCGTTCAATTGTTGGACTTGATCGGTGGTCGGTTCTTGCTTCAACCGGAGCACAAGGCGATCACCGACGAACCGCTGAGAGTGATAGTTCTCATAGAACCTGCAGACTTCTTCCGCTGCGCTTTCAGCCGAGTCGACGCGGGTGAACAACGCCAGATCGTCCGGGGTGATCATCCCCTGTTCCATCAGGGTCCCCTTTACGAACTCCAGCCATCCCTCCCAATAGGCGGTTCCCGGTGCTTCGACGAGCACGATCGGGCTGATCGGACTCTTGCCGGTCTGGATCAGAGTGAGTAACTCGAAGGTCTCGTCCTGGGTGCCGAATCCGCCTGGAAAGAGGGCAAATGCGTCCGATTCCTTCATAAACATGAGTTTGCGGGTAAAGAAGTACTTGAAGTTGATCAGTCGGCTTTCGTGGATATATGGGTTTGCTTCTGCTTCGAACGGCAGTCTGATATTTACGCCAAAGGAATCATCGGCGCCGGCGCCGAGGTTGGCTGCTTCCATGATCCCGGGACCTGCCCCGGTGACCACCATCCAGCCGCGCTCGTCCGCCATGTGGGATGCGAACTCGGCCGCGAGTCGGTAGTTCGGGTGGTTGGGGTTGGTGCGGGCCGATCCGAACACGGTGACCTTGCGGACCTCGCGGTAGTTCCGAAAGATGAGAAACGAGTAACGCATCTCCTTTACGGCGCTGTTCACCAGCTTGAGATCGCCCCGGTCTGCGTCGTCGCGATGGAGCTTGAGCGCGCTCACCATCAGCTCGGCCACGATGTCGGCTCCGTTGTGGCTGTGACCGGGCGCATGGGCTGCGACCGCGTCTCTGGCGAGTTGGTGGATTCGAGCGTCTAGGTCCGGATCGCCTGTTTCGTAGGGTTTCATCCTGCTCCTGGCCGTTTCTGTATGGGTCTGTTGCACGGGACGCTGGACGTTTGGTCCTGCCCGAGGTCGGCTGCTTCATATTGTCGTACGACGGCGCGGCTCGGCATTGCATTCTCCCTAGAGTCGCCGCGTGACACACGTCATCTGGGATTGGAACGGCACCTTGCTCGACGATCTTCCCCTCGTTGTGGAGGCCGTAAACGCTTGCCTGCATTCTCAAGGCGCCCCACCCATCGATGCCAGCACTTATCGAAGCAGGTTTGTTCGACCCCTTCATGGGTTCTATGAATCGCTGCTGGGCCATCCGGTGGACGACGACTTTCTGCTCGAACTCGATCACGTGTTCCAGGATGCCTATTGGGACTCATTCGACGACGCTGCTCTCAATCCCGAAGCACGCGACGCCATCGCTCGGGTGGCGACCGAAGGGGCGACTCAATCAGTCGCCTCGATGCTGTGGCACGACATGCTGGTGCCCACCGTGCGTGGATTCGACCTCGAAGAACAGATGCTGGCGCTGGACGGGAATCGGGGCACGGTTGGTGAGTCGAAGGACGAGCACATGGTGCATCACGTCGAACGGTTGCGACGTCTTTTTCCGGCGACTGCGGCGCAAACGATCACGGTCATCGGAGACCTCGTTGATGATGCCGGAGCGGCTCGGGCGGCCGATGTCGGCTGCGTGCTCTATGACGGGGGCAGCCAACCCAGAGAGCTGCTGGAGAGCCAAGGCGTTCCGGTGGTCGACTCGCTCCTCGCCGCCGTAGGCATTGCTCTGAATTGAAGAGCCGGGAGCCTCTGGAGTCGT
>CAXMOL010000060.1:0-6902 GCA_964194935.1 uncultured Kiloniellaceae bacterium | reverse complement strand
GCGGATCGCTTCCCCTTCGCAGCGAACCGCACCTACACGCCGCCGGACGCGAGCATCGAGGCGTTTGAGCAGCTTCAGGAACACCTCGGACTCTCTCGCGCTGTCTTTGTTCAGGCGAGCTGTCATGGGACAGACAACGCGGCGATGCTCGATGCTCTCGGGCGCGGTCGGGGCCGATACGCCGGGGTCGCGATGATCGATGAGAGCTTTGACGACATTGACATCGGCCGCCTCCACGATGCTGGTGTTCGCGGGACTCGCTTCAACTTCGTCGCTCACCTTGGCGGTGCACCCCGGTTGGATGAGTTCTGGCAGATTGTGGAGCGGGTCACTCCGTTTGGCTGGCACATCGTGCTGCATTTCGATGCCAAGGATCTCTCCTCATACTCCGAGCTCTTCGATCGAATGCCGTGCCCATTCGTCATCGACCACATGGCTCGGGTTCCGGTCGCCGCCGGGCTCGATCAGGAGCCGTTCTCGACCTTGCTCGACCTGATGGTTGACGAAAGAGCCTGGGTGAAGATCTCGGGTGCAGAGCGCCTGACTGCAGACGGGCTCCCGCCGTATGACGATGTCGTTCCCTTCGCCAGCGCGCTGATCGCCGCTGCTCCCGACCGAATACTGTGGGGCACCGATTGGCCGCATCCGAACGTACGGGCGATGCCCGACGATGGCGACCTGGTCGATACGCTCTTCGCCTTTGCCCCCGATGAGGCAACGCGGTATCAGATACTCGTGACGAACCCGGAACGTCTGTACGACTTCGAGACGCGGTGACCCTCGTCGGCGGTGCCGATCCGTCAGGTCGGTTTGGTTGCTCTATGAGCGGACGTCCTTGATGAATCCCACGGTGGCATCGGTGGTGGCGGTACCGCGGTCCAGGTGAGGTGAATGTCGACAGTCGGAAAGCAGCAGTTCATCCACGACTCCGCCGAGCTGGCGAGAGATCGCGTCCAGTTGGGCCTTTGTCCCGTACTCATCGTCGTCTCCCTGAATCAGCAGCACCGGACATGTGACGTCGGCGAGTGCCGACTCGATGTTCCATGGTTCGAAGTCCGGATTCAGCCACACATCGCTCCAGGCGTGGAAGGTTGCCACCGGGTCGTGGTGGTATTTCGCCATCCGCTCGACGAGGTCAGTGTCGCCGAACCGCTCGCTGAAATCACGAATCTCGCCCAGACCCCCCGGTTCGGTGAAGACGTGCGGCGCCAGCAGCACCATGGCGGCCACATCGTGTCGTGACGCATAGAGCAAGGCAATCGAGGCACCGTCGGAATGCCCGATCAAGATCGGGCCGTTCACACCGGCAGCCTGGATCAGTTCGGGCAACACGACGGACGCCTCGTGATCCATGAAATCCACCGGCCGCGGTTCCCGCTGCACGTCCGACCAACCATGACCGTATCGGCTGTAGACCGCTGCTCGCTCACCAGTAGCGGTGGCGACTTCGGCCGGGTATGACCTCCACAGATCTACTGATCCGAGACCCTCGTGGAGGAACACCTGTGAAGGTGCTTTGTCGCCCGGGCCGACGATGCGAGTGTCGAGGCGTCGGCCATCGATGCGGACGAGTTCGGCGGCATCACGGCGAGAAGTATCTGGCGTTCGCATCGGGCGGTCTAGGTACCTGGACCTGCGAGAGACTGGCGAAGATTGACCCGCTGAATGCTCACTCGAGATCGTCGATTGATTCGATGTACTCGACGCCGAGTTCCTCGAGCTTCTGGCGGAGCCCGTAGATGTCTACGCCGAGCTCCCCGGCCTCGAGTCGCAGGCGAGTCGCCTCCTCACGTTCGAGACGTATCGCGGCGCGCTCCAGCGCCCACTCAGCCTCAGAGCCGGCCACGATCACGACGCCGTCGTCGTCGGCGACTACAACGTCGCCGGGGTTGATGGTCACGCCGCCGATCACGATCGGAACGTTGACCGAGCCGGGCGTGGCCTTTTCGGTTCCCTGACACGACACCCATCGGCTCCAGACCGCAAAGCCCATGGAGCGGAGGTCTGCCGTGTCGCGCACTCCTGCATCGATGACGAGGCCGCGGACGTCGCGAGCCATGAGCGATGACGCGAACAGGTCACCGAACATGCCGTGGCTCGACGGCGCTGTGGTGGTGACCACGAGGATGTCACCCGCTTGGCACATCTCTACTGCGGCATGGATCATCAGATTGTCACCGGGATGGTTCGAGACGGTGATCGCTGTGCCCGCGATTCGCGACCCCTGCTGGATGGGTGTGATGTCGGGGCCGAGGTATCCCTTGCGCCCGATGGCTTCGTGCACGGTCGCGGAGCCGAAGGGCGCCAAGCGGTCGACGAGATCGGATGGTGCTCGCTCGACATGGCGGATCACCACATGACGGCCTGGGGTTCCCGTCATCGTGCGCCCTCCAAGCGCGGGAACACGCGCCGAACGTTGTCCTCGAAGATCTTTTGCAGGTCGGCCTGGTCGAGTTTCGAGTTGTCGAGATAGATCTTGGTGTCGTCGCGGTGATTTCCCGTCTCGGGGTCTATGCCGCGCACCGCCCCGAGCATTTCCGAAGCAAACAAGATGTTGTCGACCGGCACCACGTCGACCAACAGGTCGATGCCCGGTTGGTGGTAGACGCAGGTGTCGAAGAATATGTTGTTAAGGAGGCTGTCGAAGTCCCATCCATTGTCCTGAGCCATCCCCTGGAACCTTCCCCAGTGATACGGGACCGCGCCTCCGCCGTGGGGGATGATCCAACGCAGTCGTGGGAAATCACTCATAAAGCCCGAGGTGAGCGCTTGGGTGAAGGCAGTGGTGTCGGCGCCGAGATAGTGCGAGCCGGTGGTGTGGAAGTTCTCGTTGCATGCTGCGCTCACATGGATCATGCCGGGCACGTCCAACTCCGACATCTTGTCCCACAGCGGCCACCAGTACCGGTCCCACAGCGGGGGCCCGCTCCAGAAGCCGCCCGATGGATCGGGGTTCACGTTGCACCCTATGAATCCCATCTCGGTCACACACCGCTCGAGTTCCCGCACTGAGGAATCGATGGCCACACCGGGCGACTGGGGGAGCTGACAAACGGGGGCGAAGTTGTCCGGGAAGAGGTCACAAACCCGCCGAACTAGATCGTTTTGGTGTTGCGACCAGAAGTTGGAGGTGTGTTCGTTTCCGATGTGGTGTGCCATCCAACTGGCGCGTGGTGAGAAGATCGTCAGGTCGGCACCTCGTTCACGCTGCATTCGCAGTTGTGCCTCCTCGATGCTCTCGCGAATCTCGTCGTCGCTGACCTTTATTGCACCGAGTTCACCAACGTGTCCGGGATCGGTGGCCACCGCCGCCTTTTGAGCGTCACGCCACTGCGCCACTCCTGGCGGCGTAGTGGTGTAGTGACCGTGGCAGTCGATAATCATCGGCATCGTCCGGAGTAATCCGCGAGTCTGTACACGGCTGACATATTGGCACACGTAGCTTTCTGATCCCCGAGGCAGAACACATGAAGACCCAGGTTGTGATCATCGGAGCTGGACCAGCCGGAGCGTTGCTCTCGCTTCTGCTCAACCAGCGCGGCGTCGACACCATCGTGCTGGAACGCCAATCACGTGACTACGTACTGGGTCGCATCCGCGCCGGTGTTCTGGAGTGGAGCAGCGTGGAGGTCCTGCGCCAGGCTGGGCTTGGTGGGCGAATGGACCGCCTCGGTCGCGTCCACGACACCATCAAGCTCGGATGGCGCGGTGAGGAGCTCCTGACGATCGACATGCGCAAACTCGCCGGGAGCCCCATGATGGCCTATGGGCAAACTCTCATCCAGGAGGACCTCTATCGGGCCGCAGATGAAACCGGGGCGAGTTTCTGCTTCGAGGCCGTCGACGTTCAGCCGCACGACGTTACGAGCGCCCACCCATCGGTGACCTTCACCACCAACGGCGACACCCAGCGGATCGAGTGCGACTTCATTGTCGGCTGCGACGGCTTCCATGGAGTGAGTCGCACAGCCATCCCCGACAGCAGCCGAACCGAGTACCTGAAGTCGTACCCGTTCGGTTGGCTGGGCATCCTCTCAGAGACTCCGCCATTGCCGACTCTCGTCTACGCCAACCACGAGCGGGGGTTTGCTCTCTGTTCGCAGCGCAATCCCACACTGAGTCGCTATTACGTGCAATGCCCACTGGAAGATTCCATTGACGATTGGTCCGACGATCGCTTTTGGAGCGAACTACTGGCTCGGGTCCCGCGCGCCGAAGCCGATCAGATACAGACCGGAGCTTCGATCGAAAAGTCCATCGCTCCGCTGCGAAGCCAAGTGGTGGAGCCTTTGCGGTGGGGCAACCTCTTCCTCGCCGGCGATGCAGCCCATATCGTCCCGCCAACCGGCGCCAAGGGCCTCAACCTTGCGATTTCCGATGTCCACTACCTGGCGGGCGCCCTGGCCTCGCACTACCAGGGCGACGATGACCAACTGGAGGGATACTCGGCGACGGCTCTGCGGAGGGTATGGAGCGCCGTACGCTTCTCCTGGTGGATGACCTCAATGATGCATCGTTTCCCCGACCAGACGCTTTTCGATCAGCGGGCGCAGGAAGAGGGACTCGATTATCTTGCTTCTTCATCGGCAGCCCAGACTTCGCTGGCCGAGCAGTACGTGGGACTTCCGCTGTGAACGAACGATCGGAGTAGACAGCAATGCCACTGGAAAAACCGTATCTCGATGTGCCAGGAACAACCATCTTCGACGCCGAGCAGTCCCGCAAGGGGTACTGGCTCAACCAATTCTGCATGTCGTTGATGTCCGCTGAGAATCGCGACCGGTTTCGCTCCGACGAGCGTGCCTACCTCGATGAATGGGACATGACCGAAGACCAGAAACAAGGAGTGCTCGATCGGGATCTGAACAAGATGATCTCGCTCGGCGGCAACATTTACTTTCTCGCCAAGATCGGAGCCACCGATGGATCGAGCTTCCAGCAGATGGCAGGGTCGATGACCGGGATGAGCGAGGACGAGTATCGCGAAATGATGATCAACGGCGGCCGGTCTGCCGACGGCAACCGCTACCTGCACGAGTGGGGGGAGTGATGGCTGCACGAATCACAGCGAGTGTCTATTCGTCACACGTTCCCGCAATTGGCGTCGCCATCGACCAGAACAAGACGGATGAGCCGTATTGGAGGCCGCTCTTCGAGGGATACGAGCCATCGCGCCGGTGGATGGAGGACAACGTACCGGACGCCATTGTGCTGGTGTACAACGACCATGCCACCAGCTTCAGTCTCGATTTCATTCCCACGTTTGCGATCGGAACCGCTGCCGTCTTTCCGGTGGCCGATGAAGGGTGGGGGCCCCGGCCCGTACCGCCGGTCGTAGGCCATGCCGAGTTCGCCTCGCACATCGCGCAGTCGCTCATCCAACAGGATTTCGACATGACGATCGTCAACAGGCTTGCGGTAGATCACGGACTCACTGTGCCGCTTTCGCTTCTGTTCGGCCAACCCGATGCATGGCCTTGCCCCGTCATCCCGATCCCGGTGAACGTTGTGCAGTATCCGCTGCCGTCTGGCGAACGCTGCCTTGCCCTCGGCAAAGCAATTCGTAAGGCCGTCGAGCAGTTCGACGAGCCTCTGAACGTACAGGTTTGGGGAACGGGTGGCATGAGCCACCAGCTTCAAGGTCGGCGCGCCGGGCTCATCAATCGGGAATTCGACAACGCCTTCCTCGACAGGTTGATCGCCGAACCCGAGTCCCTCGCCGCGACTCCCCATGTCGAGTACATCAGGGAAGCAGGCTCGGAGGGAGTGGAGCTGGTCATGTGGCTCATTGCCCGCGGCGCAATGGCAGACCTCGCCGGCGGCCCGGCACCGACGATTCGCCACCGCTTCTACCACGTACCTGCCAGCAACACTGCCGTCGGACATCTCATCCTCGAGGAAGCAGAGTGAGTATCGGCGTCGTCCTCGTCGGCGCCGGGGCTTTCGGGCGTAAGCATCTCGATGGCATTTCCGACATCGATGGCGTCGAGGTCGTGTCGGTGGTGGGTCGAGTGCTCGGGCCCACGCAACAGGTTGCAGCCGAGTACGGGATCGGCCACGCAACCACCGAACTTGCTGAGGCGCTCGGACAGCCGGGCGTCGAGGCTGCGATCCTGGCCACGCCGACCCAGATGCATGCCTCGCAGGCGATCCAGTGCATGGAGGCCGGCAAGCACGTGCAGGTCGAGATCCCTCTTTGTGACCGGTTGGTCGACGGCGAAGCCGTAGCGGCCAAGCAGGTCGAGACCGGTCTGGTATGCATGGTCGGCCACACGAGACGGTTCAACCCTTCACACCAGTGGGTCCACCGCCGAGTGGTGGCCGGCGAATTCTCCATTCAGCAGATGGATGTGCAGACATACTTCTTCCGCCGCACCAACACGAACGCGCTGGGTGAGGCGCGCAGCTGGACGGACCATCTGCTGTGGCACCACGCCGCCCACACCGTCGACTTGTTCGCATATCAGACCCAGAGCCCCATTGTGGCGGCCAACGCTCTCCAGGGACCGATTGACCCGAAACTTGAGATCTCGATGGACATGTCGATCCAGCTCAAGACGGAATCGGGAGCCCTGTGCACGCTCTCGCTGTCGTTTAACAACGAGGGACCTTTCGGGTCGTTCTTTCGCTATATCGGCGACACCGGTACCTACACCGCACGCTACGACGACCTCATCACCGGAAACGAGGAGTCGATCGACGTTTCCGATATAGATGTCTCGATGAACGGCATCGAGCTCCAAGACCGTGAATTTTTCGCCGCCATTGGCGAGGACCGCGAACCCAACGCCAGTGTGGCGCAGGTGCTCTCGACGTATCGGGTCCTCGATTTGCTCGAGCAGCAACTCGGCTGACGCCACAGAAAACTCGTCAGATCATTGCCGCGAAGGGCGTAGCCTCAG
>CAXMOL010000059.1:0-7459 GCA_964194935.1 uncultured Kiloniellaceae bacterium | reverse complement strand
CTCGTCGCGGGTCATCTCCTCATCGAGTCCGGCGCCGATCGCTTCCAGCATCGTGATCTCATCGCCACTAGGCGGTCCCGGTGCGACAGCCGTTGGGTTGGTCGGGGCGAATACATCGGTGGCGACCATGTCCGGGGTGGGATCGGCCTGCTCCTGAGCCCAGTCGATCGTCTTACGAATCTTGTCCTCGATCTGGCTCTGCAGTTCGGCCTTCGAATCGGCATCGAGCAGACCTCGCGATTCGAGATATTCCTCGAACCGGGGAATCGGGTCCTTGGCCATCCACGCCTCACGCTCATCTGGTTTCACATAGTCGGCCGGGTCGTGTCCAGCGTGGCCGAAGTGACGGAAGGTGACGGCTTCAATGAGCGTCGGCCCCTCCCCCTTGCGAGCCCGTTCCACCGCCTGCCGTGCGGCCGCGTAGCACTCGAGCACATCGTTGCCATCAACGACCACGCCGGGAATCCCGTAGCCATCTGCGCGATGAGCCACATACGAGGTGCTGAACTCCCGGTCGTTTGGCGAGGAGTAGGCGAATTGGTTGTTCTGTACGGTGAATACGACCGGGAGTTTGAGCACTGCCGCAGTGTTTACAGCTTCGTGCCAGGTGCCCGTCGCCGTCGCTCCCTCCCCGCAGTCGGCCATCGCCACCCGCTGCTCGCTGCGCTGGTCAAAGGCCATCGCACAGCCCACGGCTACCGCATAGGCATCCGGGAGCGGCGAAATCACCATCAGAGTGCCCTTGTCGATGACGCCAAAATGGCTGTTGCCATCGCGCCCTGACGTGGGGGCCGCCGCCTTGCCGTAGAAGTTGAGCAGAGTCTCTTCCAGGGTCACGCCCTTAGTGAGTTGGGCCAAGAGGTCGCGGTGGGTTCCGCCGAACACGTCATCAGACTCGAGAGCAAACGCGAATCCGACCTGGGCAGCCTCCTGTCCGACACCCGGGTATACGGCGCCGCCGAGCCGACCGCTGCGGTACATGTTGTGCAGACGGGTTTCCAGTAATCGTCCCGTCACCATCAGCTCATACATGCCCGAGAGTTGGGCCTCGCTCAACTCTGCGGCGAATCCGTGTGCCTCGATCAAAAAGGGCTCCTCATCAATGCAAACTCTTGCCACTTGCGGCGAGAAGTGACTCGCCTACCGCCTCGGCCAACGTCGGGTGGGCGTGAACGAACGCCGCCGCCTCCGAGGGGAGCGCCTCCCAACCCACCGAATACATCAGCTCGTGAATTAGTTCTCCGGCTGCCGGACCGACCACTGTCGCCCCCAGGATGGGCCCATCGGTTTGCGCCACGATCTTCACCATGCCCTGGGCCTGTCCCTTGATGATTGCTCTGCTCACCCCGGCAAAGCCATGGTCGTGGGTTTCGACCTCGTATCCAGCGTCCTTTGCCTGCTGCTCGGTAAGTCCCACGGCTGCCACCTCTGGATGCGTGTACACGACCAGTGGAACCGCTCGGTACTCGACCGGAGCCGCCACTCCTGTAGCTATATGGGTGATCGCCGCCATTCCTTCCGCAAACCCGGCGTGAGCCAGTTGAGGAGTTCCCGCCACGATATCGCCCACCGCATAGAGACCAGGCTCTGCGGTTTGCATGGTCGCCAGATCGACAGTGACGTAGCCCCCATCCATCTGGGCGGCAGTGGCCTCCAGTCCGACATCGTGGGTCAACGGGGCCCTGCCGACGGCGACCAGCACAACATCGACTTCGACCGATGAGTCGCCAAAGGTGACCGTCATCCCGGATGGTCCGGACACTGGTGCATCGACCCCCATCCCGGTGTACACCTGAGCTCCCCGCTGCTTGAGAGCCCGCTCCAAAAGGCGGGCGGCCCTCGGTTCAGCGCCGGGAATGACCTGATCCATTACCTCGAAGAGATGGACCTCGGAGCCAACATCAATGAGCATCGACGCAAACTCGGCACCGATGGCACCGGCACCGATCACAGCGACCCGACCGGGGACGGATTCCCAATCGAGAGCGTGATCCGACGAGACGACGCTGAGACCGTCGAATTCGAAACCGGGAATGGTTCGAGGGACCGAACCAGTAGCGACGATGACGGCCCGCCCCTCAAGGCGAGTCTGCGAGCCATCGGCGGAGGTGACGTCCACTATCCCCGGGGCCGTGATCCGACCCATCCCCTCGAGTACCTCGATCTTGCGCTGCTTCATCAGCCCCATGAGCCCGGAGTGGAGCTGAGTGACCACTTCGTTCTTGCGCTGCAAGGCGCGACTCCAGTCGAGGGTGGGAGGAGATGCCATGACCCCAAAATCAGCAGCGCCGGCAACCTCGGTAAAGACTTCGGCCGTCTGTAAGAACGCCTTTGCCGGAATACACCCACGATGAAGACAAGTGCCGCCGACCTTGTCTTTTTCTACGAGCGCGACCGAGAGCCCGAAGTTATGGGCGTATAGCGCCGAGGCATACCCACCGGGTCCGCCACCGATGATCACAACGTCATGCACAAAAGACTCCAGAGACCGCAGACATGTGAGATTAGCCGAGGGCAAAACTCACACTTGAGCCGGGTACGCTGCCCGACCACGTGCAGACTCGTTACCTCCTGATCGCCGCCGCCGTCACCGCCCTGGCCATCCTCGCGGCATCCCTGGTGTGGTTGGCTCTCACCTTCGGATGACGACGATCCAGACGTCTGATGGGCTGTCCCTAGAGGCGCGTTGGGACGATGCAAGCGAACCGAGCGGAACCGTTGTCGTTCTCTGCCATCCGCACCCTTTGGACGGTGGGACTATGAACGCTCCGCTCATGCAGGCTGTGACTGGCTCGCTCAGCTCCACCGGAATCCACGTTCTGCGATTCAACTTCCGCGGCGTCGGCCGCTCCGAAGGGACTTGGGGCAAGGGTGTCACGGAGATACAAGACGTCGCGGCGGCGGTCGAGGCGGCCAACTTGGCGTTTCCGGGCCAGCGCATCGGAGTCGCTGGATGGTCATTCGGAGCCACGACCAGTCTCCGCTGGCAGATCGAGAGCGGCTCCGAGGTGCCCTGGGTTGGCATCGCTCCCGGTATCCGCTCATATCGAGGTTCGACGGTGCCCGACCCCACTCAGCTGCGCCCGGCAAGGCGGCTCATCATCGTCGGAGACCGCGACCAGTTCTCCACACTCGAGGAAATGGAGCAGTTTGCGCAAAAGGCGGCCGCAAAGGTCGAGATATTGCGCGGCTCAGATCACTTCTTCTTTTACCGCGAGGAACTGGTCGGATCGCTGTTGGCCGGGCACTTTGCGCCTCCAACTGCAGTCGACGACCTCAGCGCGGTCTAAAGCCCCTGTTTCGGGCTTCGGCGAGCGAATCAGGCCCGAAGGTACTGACCAGCCTCTTGCCGACCAAGTCTTCGATGTCGGCCCGAGCCTGCAGAACCGAAAACGCTAATTCGTCGTCGCAGTCATACAGGACCATGTCATCGCGGGTGCCGATAAACCGATGCTCCTCGAGGTGACGAAGGCGGCTCACGACGACGTGTTCACGCTGATAACGGATGTCGCGATCCGTTCCGCCTGCGGTGTCGTAAACACCGTTCCCCGCAGTTGACCGTCGCTGAACGTGATGGTCCACCCTGTCGCGTTCCCCTCCGATGAACTAATGACGTAGCCCTGATTCACCAAGCCGACCTCGAAGAAGCGGATCGCTGATGTGGCGTCTGATTGGATCGTCAGCCGGAACTCGGTGCGGTTGTTGATCTTGTCGACAAGCGTCGTTCCGACCACGGCACCGTCCGGAATCGGGATATTGGCGGGCACCGAGTCGGGAATCGAACCCTCGCTGAAGACGACGGCCTCGGTGGTGGTGGAGATCACGTCGTCGTCGCCGCAGGCCCCCAAGAACATGAAAAGGGCCAAGACGATTGCCGTATGGCGATATCCGCGCACGACGATGCTCATTGCCGCGATGCTAGTGAGGCGACCAATGCGTCGAGATCAGGATCAGGGCCATCGGTCGGCTGCACGATGGCGTGAGGCGGATCAGGCAGGAATTCGGGAATCGGCATGTTCACAGGCACGAGCGCCAACGCTGCGTAGATCAGCACTCGGATCAGGAGAATCCGGAACCCTGTAGATCCCCGTGTCCCTCTAGACCCGGGGTGGCTCACGATATCCCCCGAAAACGCCCATCATCGCTTGAGCGATCTCGCCTTCGGTGGCGCGGACTCGAGCCGCCGCAACGATGAGCTCCATGAGATTGGCATCTGTGGTCGCACCGACCTCGAGCGCCTTCAGAGCAGCGGCCACGGCTTCGGCATCCCTGTCATCTCGCACCGCGGCGACTCTGGCACGCTGGGTGCCTTCGACTTCGGCCCCGATCTTGAGGATGTCCAGCTCATCCTCACCCTCGGTGGCGTACTTGTTCACCCCGACGACCGCTCGCTCACCTGAACCGAGCGCCTTCTCGAACTCATAGGCCGAGTCCGCGATCGAACTCTGCAACACGCCCTCTTCGATCCCACGGAGAACGCCATCGAGGATCGATCCCGACCCCATTCGATCGATCTGACCGAGAATCTCGAGCACCCTTTCTTCCATCCGATCGGTCATCTCCTCGACAAACCATGATCCGCCGAGAGGGTCAATGACATCGGCAACACCGGTTTCCTCGGCAATTACCTGCTGCGTTCGCAAAGCGATTTCGGCAGCGCGCTCGGTGGGGAGGGCATACACCTCGTCAAGCGCGTTGGTATGCAGGCTCTGGGTGCCGCCGAGTACGGCAGCCAACGCCTGTATCGCGGTTCTGACGATGTTGTTGTCCGGCTGTTGCGCCGTAAGCGACACCCCGGCAGTTTGGGTGTGGAATCGCAGCTTCTGAGAACGCTCATCCTTGGACCCGTAACGATCGCGCATCCAAGTTGCCCAAATCCGCCTGGCTGCTCGGAACTTGGCGATCTCCTCGAAGAAATCGAGATGCGAATCGAAGAAGAATGACAACCGTGGTGCGAAGACGTCGACGTCGAGGCCGCGCCGAATCCCCGCCTCGACATAGGCAAATCCGTCCGCCAATGTGTAGGCGAGCTCCTGTTGGGCAGTCGCCCCGGCCTCGCGGATGTGGTATCCGCTCACCGAGATCGTGTTCCACTGCGGCACGCGTTCGGTACAGAACTCGATCATGTCCACGATGAGCCGAATGTGCGGCTCCGGTGGGTAGATCCACTCTTTTTGTGCGATGTACTCCTTCAGAATGTCGTTCTGCAGCGTCCCCTGCAGGACATCCCAAGAAACGCCCTGCTCTTCTGCGGCGACCAGGAGAAAGGCAAAGAGGATCTGGGCCGGACCGTTGATCGTCATAGAGACCGAGACTTCACCGAGAGGGATCTGGTCAAAGAGGTCAGCCATATCGTCGGCGGTGTCGATCGCCACCCCGCAGTGGCCCACCTCTCCCAAAGCCATTGGGCTGTCGGAATCGATCCCCATCAACGTCGGCATGTCGAAGGCTACGGACAGGCCGTGCTGGCCTTCAGCCAGAAGATGACGAAAGCGGGCGTTGGTATCGGCGACGCCGGCAAACCCGGCAAACTGCCTGATGGTCCAGCGCTTGCCCCGGTAGCCGGTGGCGTGGATACCGCGCGTATACGGAAACCCGCCGGGATCGCCGATTCGCTCCGGAGCTTCCCCAGATGGGAAACCCGTGGCCGGGAGATCCTCGAAGGACATCGTGACCCAGCGGTCCTTCCGCTTCGTCCCGGCCTCGTATTCCTGCTCCCAGCGTTGCCGGCTCAAACGTCTCCCTCCGACCCCGAAACGGTAACCGACGTCCCGCAGTTGGGGCATGGCGCCTCGCTTACCGCGCCAACGATGAAAGAGACATCACATTCTGAGCACACGACCCTGGGCGAAGGGGGGTCCGGCTCCGGAGGTGGCGGAGGCGTCAGTAGCCCTCCCTGATCGGGCTGGTCGGGCTGTTCGGCGCCGCCACGGACATCATTGGACGTCCCGCAGGCCGGACACGGGTATCGCCCGGGAGCCGCCACCTCGAACGGGGTTTGACAACGGCCGCATCTGACGGTCACAACGACTCCTCTTCCACTGGGCCACCAACTGCACCGATTGCTAGCAAATAGTCGGTCTCTATCGCCATCACCTCAGCGATATCGAGAGGCTCGACGACGACGCCGGCTGCCCTGGCGCGGTCCATGACATACTCGATTCCCTCTCCGCTTCCGATGATCGGCAGACGACCGAGCCGACGAGGACCGACCACCTGAGTGAAGTGAAGATTCCAATCGAGGATTCGCCGCACAACGTCGGGATCGAGACCGGCAAGCGCCCGATCCGACAGACGGTCATACACGAAGTCGGCCGCCTCGGACACGAGGTACTCGGCCGGATCGGAGACGACCGACCGGAGAGCTCCTTGCAGGACGAACCCCGCCACTATGACAAGGAACACTGCGAGAAGTACGGCGCCGAATCCAACCGCTCCCATGCGCCAATCGTACCGGGACGCTGGCATCAAACCCGATATGACGAACCGGCCCCGAACCGCAGTAACCTGCCGAGCCGTAATGAACGTAAATTCTGTTTCCACCTTCCTCGCCACCGGTGCGGTTCTCATCTCGGCGGGGCTCATCACCGTCGTCGTGCTGGTGCTCCTCTCGCCCGTTTCGCAGCCAGCCCGCGCCGGACTCGACAAGATCCGCGATGCCTTTGCGGGATACGGGCTATGGCTTGCGTGGATGATGGCTGTGGTGGCGACGCTCGGCAGCCTCTATTACTCCCAGGTCGCCCACTTCATCCCTTGCGAATACTGCTGGTACCAGAGAATCGGGATGTACCCGCTGGCGATCATCCTCGGCATCGCCGCCTTCAGAGCCGATTCCGCCATTCGGCGATACGCCTATCCCCTGGCCATTCTCGGCGGAACGGTTTCGGCGTATCACTACTTGATCCAGAATTTCCCCAATCTCGCCACCGGTGTCTGCTCCACCGCGACACCGTGCACCGCGGCCTTGGTATGGAAATACGACTTCGTCTCCATTCCGTTTATGGCGCTCGTTTCCTTCGCAACGATCATTACTGTCCTGCTGCTCGATGGCGAGCATGCTGAAACCGTCGTCGACCAGTGACCACCAGGCCAGGAGGACCAGCATGACCACGGCCCCGAAGGCCCCGAAGAAGTTTCCGATCCTCCCCGTTGTGTTCGGGGTGGTGCTAGTCGCACTGGTTTCCATCGTGGTGCTCACCTTCGACGACGGCGGAACCGGCGACCAGTACGGGTCACCGGAGATCAGCGGCGACATCCTTCCGCTCCTGCCCGATGGTGCCACCGACCCGGCTGTCGGCTTGGCCGCACCTGAAGTCGTCGGAGCCGACTTCGACGGCAACCCGGTGTCGATCACCAATGACGGAAACGCCAAGATCATCGTGTTCCTTGCGCACTGGTGCCAGCACTGCCAACGTGAGGTTCCCATTGTGAAACAGTGGCTCGAGGACAACCCCCTTCC
>CAXMOL010000058.1:0-6281 GCA_964194935.1 uncultured Kiloniellaceae bacterium | reverse complement strand
AGCCGATGCGTTCTCGTCTGCAGCATTGGGCCAACCGGTTGGTGTATGGGGAGCGGGCCACGCCGTATGAGGTTTTGGCCCGATTTTCTCAGCGGGCGGTGGCGGCCGAGCAGGATGATGAGATGCTGGGGCGGATTCCGCGCCTCATCGTTGATGGCACCGGCGCTTCCCAGGCGACACTGTGGACCGCAAATGGGGACAGCTTGCGGCCGGCGGCTTGGTGGCCGGAGCAAAAACACGGTTTCGACGCCGTCTCGGTCGTCGGTGACGGGCAATGGAGTGATCCAGAGGCCGA
Source organism: uncultured Kiloniellaceae bacterium (assembly GCA_964194935.1). Classification (GTDB taxonomy): domain Bacteria; phylum Actinomycetota; class Acidimicrobiia; order Spongiisociales; family UBA11373; genus JACZWZ01. Next base: position 5,986 of record CAXMOL010000058.1, on the reverse strand, counting down.
CTACTCCCTGCCGGTGAAACACGACGGTGAGCTGCTTGGCGGGTTGTCGCTGGTGGCGACCCGCGGTGGAACCATTACTCCCACCGAGCAGGACTTGGTTCAGAACCTGGCCGGTGGTCTGGGGCTGGCTCTCCGGAACGCCCGATTGACCGATGATCTGCGCGATCAGGTCACCGAGCTGGCCGCGTCGCGGGAACGAATCCTGAGCGCTGCTGACGAGGCGAGGCGAGGCCTGGAACGAGATCTCGACATGGGGCCGCAGCAGGAGCTGGTTGCGGTCAAGGTCAAGCTCGGCGTCGTCAAGGCTCAAGCCACGGCGGCGGAGGCTCCGAAGACCTTCGAGGTACTCGGCCAGCTCGAAGATGAAGTCGGGAAGGCAATCGAGTCGGTGCGCGACTTCGCCAGAGGCATATACCCACCGCTGCTCGAAGCCGAAGGCCTGGCGGCTGCTGTCACTGCCGAAGCCGACAAAGCGGCGCTGCCGGTAACGATCGCGGCGAGGGACGTGGGGCGCTATGCCAGAGAGGTGGAGACCGCCGTTTTCTTCTCGACCCTGGAGGCGTTGCAGAACAGTGCCAAATACGCAGAGGCCTCTTCGGCGAGAGTCGAGATCAGACAGGAAGATGACCGGATCACCTTCGAGGTGAGCGACGACGGTCGTGGCTTCGATCCGGCTGCGGTGGTTGATGGGACCGGAATCCACAGCATGACCGACCGACTCGACGCCGCCGGCGGACTATTGACCATCGTCTCGGCGCCGGGTCGAGGAACGACGGTGAGGGGATCGGTCCCGGCTACCGCCCGCAACCCGGTCGACGCCTAGGGGTTCGCCTGTGCCCAGGCCTCCGCCAGTTTGTCCATCCCGAACTGGGACTTTGGGATGAAGGCGATGGCACCTGCGGCGATGGCGGCCTCGGCGAATTCCTCGGACTCGTGGGTTGACATGACCAGGACCCGGGGTGGGTTTGCCTTCCCGCTGATGCGACGGGTGGCCTCCAGGCCATCAATGCCCGGCAGATAGACGTCCATCAGGACCAGATCGGGCTGCAGTTCCGCGGCGAGCTCGACGCCTTCCTCTCCGGACTCGGCTTCTGCGGCAACCTCGAAGCCGTCGGTCATCTCAACCACCATGCGCGCCGCAGATCGGAAGGGTTCCTGGTCATCGACGATCAAGACCTGAACGGCCATCGCCACACCTCAGCTTTGCTCGGCCAGGTACTGGAGCACAGCCTGAACCCGGCGGTTGGTCTGGTCTTCCTGGGAGAGGTCGAGTTTGGTGAAGATCGAGTTGATGTGTTTCTCGACGGCTCGTTCCGATACAAAAAGGGCCTCAGCGACACCGGCGTTGTTTCGGCCCTTGGCGATCTCCGCAAGAACCTCCGTCTCACGATCGGTCAGGCGGTCAAGCGATGACTCCTTTTTGGAAGCTACGAGCAGGTCGACGACGTCGGGATCGATGACCGAGCCTCCGGCTGAGACCGCGTCGATCGCTGCCTTCAATTGCTCGAGATCGCCAACCTTCTCTTTGAGCAGGTACGCAAGACCGGAGGAACCGCTCTCGAACAGCGTGAGCGCATACTCGGGCTCGGCGTACTGGCTGAGCACGACGATGCCCGTGTCGGGGTACCGCTCCCGGATCATGATGGCGGCGCGGATCCCCTCGTCGGTCTCAGTAGGGGGCATGCGGATGTCGGTGAGCACCACGTCGGGACGATGTTCGTCGACCGCGCTGATGAGCTCGTCGAAACTCTCACAGGCCGCCACCAGTTCGAGGGAGTCCTCGATCTCAATCAACGACGTGATTCCCTCTCGCATGAGGTAGCTGTCTTCCGCAAGGACGAGCCTGATGGGCATGGGCCGAGGATACCGACGGCGTCGGATCTGCCTAAAGGGGGTGTGCCGATCGAATCGTATGATGTACCCGCCGATGTCCTTGCCAACCAGCTTTCAGGTCGTCATCGACTGCGCCGATCCCGACCGCTTGGCGCGGTTCTGGGCTCTCGCTCTTCGCTACGACCTCGAGGAACCGCCGGGTGAATTCGGCAGCTGGAAGGAGTACTGGCTGAGCGTTGGTGTCCCCGAGGACGAGGTCGAAGAAGGCTACGACTCGATCATCGACCCGACCGGCGCCGGCCCAAGGGTCTGGTTCCAGCAAGTGCCGGAGACCAAGTCGATCAAGAACCGTCTCCACTTCGATCTGCTCGTCGGAGGCGGCCGAACCCTGCCGATCGAGGAGCGCATGGAGCGGGTCATTGCCGAGGCCGAGCGCCTCGTCGAGGCCGGGGCAACCGAGCGTCACCGCAAACACTCACCCGAGGTCGATCACTTCTTCATCGGGATGGCCGACCCGGAGGGCAACGAGTTCGACATCGTTTGAGTCGCGAGTCGCGAGTCGGAAGTCGCGATTCGGAAGTCGCGATTCGGAAGTCGGAAGCTCCTGGTCCTGCTCGCGACTCGCGACTCATAAGATCTCCACCTCGCCGTCGCCCTTCACGATGTGGCCGATCACCGAGACGTCATGTTTGTGGGACCTGAAGCCTTTGACGATGCGATCCACGTCCCCCTCGTCGGCAACGGCGACGAACCCGATGCCCATGTTGAAGGTTCTGAACATCTCCGAGTCTTCTATCGATCCGAGATCCTGGATCACCTGGAACACATTCGGGACCTCCCAGCGGTCACGCTCGATGACCGCTGCCGTTCCGTCGGGGAGGATGCGAGCCACGTTGTGGGGCAACCCGCCACCGGTGATGTGGGCAAGCCCATGTGGTTTGGCCCTCGCCAGTGCATTGTTCACCGCCGGGAAGTAGATCATCGACGGTTGGAGCAGGACCTCGGCGGCCGGCTGATCGGTGCCCGGGAAATCCGCCTCGAGATCGAGCTGATCGACGATCAAGGCCCGGACCAGCGAGAAGCCATTGGAGCGCAGGTTCGGGCTGTGCACCCCGATCAGCACGTCGTCCGGGCCAATCTTCGAGTTGTCGATCTCGTCGCCGAGCTCGATGACGCCGAGCGCGGTGCCTGCCACGTCGAAGCGGTCTCCCTCGATGATGCCGGGATGCTCCGCCGTTTCACCGCCCAGCAACGCCACGTCGTTGTCCTGGCACGCCTCGGCAATCGACTCAACGAGCAATTCGACCCGGTCCAGATCGAGGTATCCGACGGCGATGTAATCCTGCATGGCAATGGGCGTCGCCCCTACCGCTGCAATGTCGTCTCCGACCATCGCCAGCAGGTCGTAGCCGAGCCCCTCGACGAGACCGGTCACCCTGGCCAGCTCCGCCTTGGTTCCCACACCGTCGGTTGACATCATCAGCACCGGCTTGACGTAGCCGGGCGGGACGCGAATACCCGCGGCGAACCCGCCAAAGCCGCCGAGCACGTCGTCGGTCCAGGTCGCGCTGACGCGCCACCCGATCCGGTCGACCAGTTCCTCTGCTTTTTCTAAATCCACGCCGGCATCTCGATAGGTAGTCATTCGGCCACCTCGAGCACGAACTTTGCATTTGCAATGGGTACATCAGTCGGATATTTGCCCGACAGGCAGGCCGTGCAGAATGAATCCGTGGGCGCACCGGTGGCTTCGATGAGCCGATCGAGCTCGAGGTAGGCCAGCGAGTCGACTTCGAGGAAGTCGGCAATTTCGTCTACGTCGCGTCCGGCGGCCAGCAACGTTGAGCGATCGCCGGTGTCCATGCCGTAGAAGCAGGGCCACCGGTACGGGGGTGACGAGATCCGCAGATGTACCTCGCTTGCCCCCGCGTCGCGCACCATCTGCACCAGTTGACGGGTGGTCGACCCCCGAATGATCGAATCGTCGACGAGCGCGACCCGTCGGCCACGCAGCTCACCCGGCATCGCATTCAGCTTGACGCGAATCCCGCGATCGCGCATCGACTGCGCCGGCTGGATGAAGGTGCGCCCGACGTAGCGGTTCTTCACCAGACCTTCGGTGTAGCGGATACCGGATGCTTCGGCGAAGCCCTGGGCGGCCGGTATACCGGATTCCGGGACCGGGACCACTACGTCGGCATCCACGGGAGCCTGATCTGCCAGTGCCGTACCCATGCGCCGGCGTGCCCGGTGAACGTTCTGGCCGTGCAGGGTGGAATCGGGTCTGGCGAAATAGACGAACTCGAAAAGGCAAAGCTGATCACTTGCGGTCGGGAACAGCGGAATGCTGGTGACCCCGTCGTCGTCGATCACCACCATCTCTCCGGGATCTAGCTCGCGAACGAACTCGGCGCCGACCAGATCGAGTGCAGCCGTCTCCGACGCCAGCACCCAGCCGCCGTCGATCGAACCGAGGCAGAGCGGGCGGAAACCGTGGGGGTCTCTGACGCCGACGAGATGGTCGCGGTCCATGATCGTCAGTGAGTAGGCGCCATCGAGGCGGGGGAGAACGGAGGCGAGCGCATTTGCGAGATCGTCGCCGTGCGATTCCATGCGCTCTGCGATCAACGCAGTCATCAATTCGGAGTCGGTCGTCGCTTCGGGACTCTCCACGAGCGTCGCCAGCTCAGTCGTGTTGGTCAGGTTGCCGTTGTGGGCGAGGGCGATGCCGTTCCTCCCGACCTGGCGGTACACCGGCTGAGCGTTCTTCCACACCGTCGAGCCGGTGGTTGAGTATCGGGTGTGCCCGATGGCGATGTCGCCTTGCAGTCCGGCCAGGGTCCGCTCGTCGAACACCTTGGCGACGAGGCCGAGGTCCTTGTAGACGGTGAGGGTCTCCCGGTCGGAGATGCCGATCCCGGCGCTCTCCTGGCCGCGATGCTGGAGCGCAAACAGGCCGAAATAGGTGAGGCGGGCGACGTCGCCGCCTGGGGTGTGGATGCCGAACACCCCACACGCTTCGCCGGGGCGCGTCGGAAAGGGGATGTCGACGTGGGCCACCATCTGGCATGGAGTGTAGGAGCGGGTGCCGCTCAGCCGTCGGCTATCCAGGCACTATGTCAAGAGCAGGATCGCCGCCAGATCGAACGCGATGACTCCGGTGGCGATGGCGGTCCTGATGGCGACGGCGTTGGGCTTGCCGGCCGCAAACAGCGACCACATCCAGGCGATGAAAACTCCCGCAGCAAGCCCGCCGAAGTGTGCTCGCCAGTCGATGCCCGGCACCACGAATCCGAACACCACGTTGATGGCGACCAATACGAACAGCTGGTTGAACATCGCACGCCCACCAGCGTCGCGCAGTTTCCAGTAGGCGAACAGCCAGGCACCGATGAGACCGAAGATGGCTCCAGACGCCCCGATGCTGGGAATCGGGCTGCCCGATAGGTACGACGCCAGCCCGCCGGCGCCCGCGGTCGCCAGGTAGAGGGCACCGAATGCGGGAGAGCCCACCTGTTGCTCGAGCCTCGGCCCGAGCATGTACAGCAGGTACATATTGAACCCGATGTGCAGAAGGCTGCCGTGGAGGAGGATCGGTGTGAAGATCCGCCACCACTCGCCGGCGTCGATCAGCACATTGAACTGAGCGAAAGTCAAGAACAGCCAGTCTCCGGCGACCGGAGACACAAACCCGATGACATAGATGCCCACCGTGACCGCAAGGATCGTGAAGCTCACCGGCGCCGTCTGGAACGAGGGCCGCTGATACAGGGTCCTCGCTCGGACCACCTGGTGCCGGTCGGTCTGTGCGGCGCAATCCGGGCAGAGCTGGCCGACGGCGGCATCGTTGCTGCACTCGACGCAGATGCTCTTTTCGCAGCGGGAGCATGCCAGCCCGGTCACCCGGTCGGGGTGCCGGTAGCAAACCGGGACGCTGGTTTCCGTGGAATCCATTTCCATAGAACCTACCGATGGGGTCCGCTTAATCCGACGTTTCGGCGTATCTGCCCCATCAAGGTCTCGCATTTCGCGATCGTGCGTTTCTCGGTGTCGTCGAGAGCGAAATCTTCGTTTCTTCCCCCTGTTTCTCCACCCGCGGGGTGGTGTTCCCACCGCAGGCGGGGAGGGGGGTCGAGGCGTGGTCGCGACGACG
>CAXMOL010000057.1:0-2354 GCA_964194935.1 uncultured Kiloniellaceae bacterium | reverse complement strand
TTGCCGAGCGTCATGCGGTCGTAATCGACCTGGATCGTCGGCTTCTTTTCCGAAATGCCGGTGTGGTTGGAGAACGAGGCACCGAGCACCAGTAGAGCGTCGCTTCGTCCCATTACCGCGGAACCAACCGGGGTTCCCGATCGGCCCAACACCCCTGCTGCGAGCGGGTGGGTATCGGCGACGAACCCCTTTGCTTTGAAAGTCGTGATGATTGGTGCGTCGAGATGTTCGGCGAGGGCAACTATCTGCGCCCGATGCTCTCGGGCGCCGTGCCCGACGATAATCGCCGGTCGCTCAGCATCCTTCAGAAGGGCTATTGCCCTCTTCAGCTCATCCCGTGGGGGAGTTATCTGGGCGGGTGCAACCCTTCCCGCCATCGGTCGGGGAGGCGGATCAGAACGGCCCTCGAGTTCCTGGATTTCGTCCGGAAAGATCAGATGCGCCACATCGCGGTTGACGATTGCGTGCTTTAGCGCGAGCGCCATGAGGTTGGTCGCGTTGGTTGCACCGAGGACGGTCTGGCTCCACTCTGCGACCGCAGCGAAGGCCTCGGTCAGCGGCAACTCTTGGAATGTCCCCGGCCCCAGAACCTGCGTCTGTACCTGACCGGTCAGTGCCAGCACCGGAGCCCTGTCGACCTTTGCGTCCCAGAGGCCGGTGAGCAGATTGGTGGCTCCCGGGCCTGCGATCGAAAAGCAGGCTGCGGGAGAACCGGTGAGCTTTCCATAGGCGCTCGCCGCAAAGGCGGCGGCACCTTCGTGGCGGATTCCGAAGTAGCGGAGTCGCCCGTCGCCTTCGGCTCTGCGTAAAGCATCGGCCAGCCCGAGGTTGCTGTGTCCCACCATCCCGAACACTGAATCGACACCCCACTCCGTCATCGTGTCCACCATCTGATCCATCACGGTGACGAGGCGGGCGACCACAGGGAGTTGTATGTACAAACCATCGGCACGTTCTTCGATCTCATACTGAGTCGCAGAGTCGGAGTAACCAGAGGGAGGGTTCCCGGTGCGAGGGTCGTACTCGTATCCGTGCCACGGACATATCAGGCATCCCGCTTCGATCTGGCCGTCGCCGAGCGGACCCCCCTGGTGGGGACAGCGGTTGTCGAGCGCCCCGTAACCGTCATCGGTACGGGTTATCGCAACGGCACGATCGGCGGCGATCACCGTTGTGACACCTCCGATCGGAAGCTCTCCCGGGTCAACGCGGAACCACTCGAATCGCTCGATCTTCTGGCCAGGTCTGGTCGGGTCTGGCTGCATTTACTCCCCAGTGTCTATCTCAGTGTGACGCAATTGGATTCTGGCCGCGTCGGCGCAGAGCGAATCGGGCGATGTTGATAGAGCATGAAGAGCACGGTATGGGAGCGTCCCCGGCGTCGCGGTAATCTCGGATGGTGTCAGCCGAGGTTGCTGACCTCGAGTGGGCCTCGGTAAGGACGTTCCATGCAACTCACTGTTCTCGGCTCCAACGGCACCTACCCGACTCCGGGTCGGCCGGCGTCGGGGTACTTGGTAGGCACGGTTTCGGGCCGAATACTGCTCGATTGCGGTCCTGGCGTATTCGCCGCGATGCTTGATCGCGAAATCTTTCCGGATGCGATCGTCCTCAGCCATGGGCACGGGGATCACTGCCTGGATCTTCTGCCCCTGTTCAACTATCTCAGGTTCGACCGAACCGATCTGTGGGGGATTCCGCTGCTGGCACCACAGGGTGTCGTCGACCGATTGGCGGCGTTTATCGGAGCCGGCCCCACCCACGAGTTCTTCGATGTGTTCATCTCAGAAGTCATTGCACCGGGGGCAGCCGTTCGAATCGGTGAGGTCAAGATCGATTTTGGTGAGGCCGTGCACCCCGTCCCGGCGTTATGTGTCAGAGTCACCACGCCCGATTCTTCATTGGTGTACAGCGGAGACACCGGCCCGGGTGGCGATCTCCTGGGTCTCGCCACAGGCACTGCTCTCCTGCTGTGCGAGGCGACCCACCAGGGCCCGCCTCCGTCCGATCGGTACCCGTACCACCTGTATGCGGTCGAAGCCGGACAGATCGCTGCTGACGCCTCTGCAGAGGCGCTGCTAGTGACCCACGTCGCCCCTACCCTGGATCCGGCTGTCTCTGTTGTGGAAGCTCGAGCAGAGTTTGCAGGTCGGGTGGATCACGCCGCCCCCGGTATGGAGGTAAAAGTGTGAGTGAGCGACGTCACGACGAAATGCGACCTGTGCGGATAACGCGTGCCTACACCGAGATGACCCCGGGGTCTGTCTTGATGGAGGTGGGTCGGACCAGAGTGCTGTGCACAGCCTCTATCTCGGCCGAGGTGCCGCGTTGGCTGAAAGATCAGGGGCGAGGGT
>CAXMOL010000056.1:0-7760 GCA_964194935.1 uncultured Kiloniellaceae bacterium | reverse complement strand
GGTGACGTCTCCCGATACCGGCCGTGTGTCTGGTTATCGGCTCGATTTCGAGGGGAGCCAACTAGCCGCTTATCGCTTCACCGGTATACGTTTCCACGGCAGGATCGGCTGAAAAATCAGCGGCGAAGTCGCCGCCACCCTGGAGTCCCTCGTACTCCCCAGTACCCCGAACGACAGTCCAAGGTCCGGTCCACGGCTCATCTAACGATGGCGGACCTAGATCGCTCACCCGCAATACGAATGTCCCAGTCTCATCCGTGCAGTTCATTTCATCCTCAAACCAGTTGTCGTTGCCCCCAGCGAAGTCGAAATCCACATTTGTCCAATCACCTGCCGAACAAACAAGGCCCGCATCCACCGCCGCCCCCGAAGCAGTAAATGTCCCGCTCGCTCCGTCCTCGGCAAGTGCAAGGGCCTCAACGACGACCTCCAGCGTTTCGGAATCCGCTCCTGAATCGTTTCCGCACGACCCAGCGAGCACGGCCAACACGAACACAACCACAACCGAGTACCTCATTCACTGACCCCCTCCGGCGTTTCAAGCGATGCTACCGACGGCCGACGCCGGATCGCCAGTGAGCCCGGAAGGCCCGCAGCGGCCAGCGACCTCGCATCGATAAGGACCAATCACGGCCGTCTTGCTCTGGTGACATTGCTGCGCACTGGGGGAATGATTACTAAGTACACCCCTCCGGGAAGACCTCGTTTGGTGTGATCGCAGTGGCCGAGGCGAGTGATATCCCCCATCGGTCTTGCCTGGCCTCTTTCCGTAGGATGAGCAGATGGCAGAGTTGATGTTGTTCCACCACGCCCAGGGTCTGACTCCGGGAGTGCTCGGCTTCGCCGAAGACCTCCGTGCGGGAGGGCATGTCGTCCACACGCCCGACCTGTATGACGGAACAACCTTCACCGACATCGGATCAGGCGTCAGCCACGCGGAGGCCGTCGGCTTCGACGTCATCATCGAACGCGGCATGGCAGCCGCTTCCGGCCTGGATGATGTAGTCGTGTATGCGGGCTTTTCGCTCGGGGTGCTGCCTGCCCAGAAGCTTGCCCAGACTCGATCGGGTGCCCGTGGGGCTTTGCTGTACCACGCGGGCGTGCCGACATCAGCTTTCGGTTCGTCGTGGCCCGATGGGGTGGCCTTACAGATGCATGTCATGGCCGACGATGACTGGGGAGATCTTGCCGACATGCAGAGCCTGGAAGCCGAGATCGAAGGAGCCGAGTTGTTCGTGTACCTGGGCTCCACCCATCTGTTCGCAGACTCAAGTCTTCCCGATTACGACGAGAAGGCGGCGCATTTGCTGCTCGAACGGAGTCTGGACCTCCTCAACACCATCGACTGAGCCTCGGTCCTCTGGTGACATTGCTGCGCACTGGGGGATGGAGCGGTGCTGTCTGTTCTACCCGTTGGCGATCGTCGGGTCGTACCCGAGATCGGCGCCCATCATGGGACGCGACACGCCGTCGGATCCTCTTCTGGATATGGTTCGGTCGACTTGAGTGCTGCCTACTTGTGTTGTGACGAGGCTCAAGTAAGCGACGGGGCTCGAGACTAGAGGGGACTTTCTTTCATGGTTGCTATCAGGACGCGTACGGGCGGCGAGACACTCATCGAGCAGGCTGCGCTTGATGACTTCCGATCAAGACTCGGCGGAGAGACGTTGACGCCCGGGGACGCTGCCTACGGAGAAGTCCGCGAGATCTGGAACGCGATGATTGACAGCAGTCCGGCGTTGATTGCTCGCTGCCGAGACGCGGACGACGTCGTCCATTCAGTCAACTTCGCACGAGCTAATGATCTTCTGATATCTGTCCGCGGCGCCGGGCACAACATCGCAGGCAACTCGCTCGTTGAGGGCGGTCTTCTCATCGATCTATCGCAAATGACTGCCGTCCAGGTCAATGAAGAAGCGAAGACCGCCAGGGTGCAGCCCGGGGCCACCCTCGGTGATGTCGATGCTGCGACTCAGGCGGTAGGCCTCGCGACGCCGACCGGAATCAACTCGACAACGGGAATAGCCGGACTCACCCTGGGAGGCGGGTTTGGCTGGCTCAGCCGCAGCTACGGAATGACGATCGATAATCTGCTCTCTGCCGACGTCGTCACCGCAGAAGGGGAGCTGGTGACGGCGAGCGAGTCGAATAATCCCGAGTTGTTTTGGGGAATTCGCGGCGGCGGTGGCAACTTCGGGATCGTGACATCGTTTGAGTATCAGCTACATGAAGTAGGACCGGAGTTGTTGTCCGGGTTCATCGTCCACGATGCAGGAGATGCGCTGGCTGCTCTGGAGTTCTACCGCGAGTTCGCGGCTGGAGCACCAGACGAGCTGACGACATGGGTGGTGATGCGTAAGGCCCCCCCGTTGCCGTTCCTAGACGAAGCGGTGCACGGTACCGACGTGGTGGTGTTCGCTCTGCTGTACAACGGAGACATCGCCGATGGTGAAGAGGCGATCGCATCCCTACGTGCCTTTGGGAATCCGGTTGGCGAACACATCGGGCCGAATCCGTATGTCGGTTGGCAGCAGGCATTTGATCCGTTGCTTACCCCAGGTGCGAGGAACTACTGGAAGTCCCATAACTTCGGTGACCTTTCGGAGGAGACGATCGGCATCCTCCTGGGTTATGCCCAAGACCTTCCTTCGGGCCTCTCGGAGATCTTGGTCGCCCAGATGGGTGGTGCGATCAACCGGATTGCGAGCGATGCCACTGCCTATGTCGGTCGCGACGCCGCGTTCGTTCTCAACGTGCACACCCGATGGGAGGACCCTGCTGACGATGAACGATGCATCGCTTGGGCTCGCGAATTCTTCGACGCGACCTTGCCGGCGGCCATCGGTGGTGCCTACGTGAACTTCATGACGGCCGAAGAGTCGAACCGGGTGGAGGCGGCCTACGGTGCGAACCATGAACGCCTCGTCGCAGTGAAGGACGAGTACGACCCGAACAATATGTTCCGACTCAACCAGAACATCGCTCCCAGCAGCTCACAGTAGAGGAGAGACAGGACCGTCATCCTCTGGTGACATTTACGAGCAGTGGGGGATGGGACGGTGATGTCATCACCTTGGCGACTGACCTGACCAGGACCACGAGGTTCGGTGGCTAGTCGCTGAGGAAACGAGCCACCGCATTGTTGAACTGTTCGGCTGCTTCCAGGTTGGGTAGGTGGGCACTGCCATCAATCCGGACCAGGGTGGCGTCTGGAATCCCAGCAGCGGTGGCTTCACAGCCAGCGATGATCGCGTCGGCGTCCTCGGTGCCAACGATCACAAGGGTCGGTGCCCGCACCTCGTCGAGGCGCTCTATCGCCGGTGGGCCGAGCAGACGGGAGAGGCCCCAACCGTCCACCTTGTAGGTCGGCAGAATCCATTTCCTCGCTTTCTCACGGAGCCAGTCAGGCGCGCTTCCTTCGGCACGGCGGGGCCCATCAACCCACGCCCGCACCTCAAGGCTCGCCGCATCGTCGAAGTCGCCTTCTTCTCGGCGTCGTCGACGGCGACCATGAACTGTTCCAGGATTGGGTCGGATGCATCGAACCCGGCTGGTGTCACCCCACCAACACCAGTCGGTGGACCCGTTCAGGCCTCTCGATGGCGAAATCGAGTGCCATCCCTGCACCTATCGAGCAGCCCACGACGTGACTCGCCTCAGCGCCCACCGTGCCAACACCGCAGCCAGGTCGTCACGCCGCGAGAATCCCACGGTTCCGATGGACGACTCCCCGAAGCCGCGTAGGTCGTATGCGATGCACCTGTGGTGGTCCGCAAAGGCAGCCACCTGCGGTTCCCACATGGTGCGATCGGCGATACCTGCATGGAGAAAAGTGAGCCAGGGTCCCTCCCCGGCAACGTCGAACGCCAATCTGGTGCCCTCGGCAACGGCCCATTGAGTCTCGTCCACCTATCAACCCCTCTTCGGCAGGTGGACGTTAGCGGCAGGTCGTTTCCGCGGGTTTACGGTCATTCATACGCTCTGGGCCGATGGAACTGCGGGGCTCGTAGCCAGGTCGTCACAGGGCCTGGAAGATTCTTCAAGTGACATTTCGTCACGTTGGGGGATGCGACAGCACGGTCACCAGATCTTCGTCCTCAGCACCGCTGTCAAGACTTCTCCAGCCTCACATTCAGGCTGGAGATGCCCGTTTAGAGCGCAGCATGCTGGGGGTTTTAGACGATCCTGCCAGACTCTGGGCGAGGCCGCCGCCGCCGCCCCTGGGGAAGTTCATGGGTCCCGTCCTCTGGGTCAGAGGGGGCTGTTGAAGGCTCTTGCGGATGGGAGTCCGGCCGGGACTGGAAGCGCTCGTGGTGGACCATCTCCGCGAGAGGACGCCGCGAGCCCTTGAGCTCATGCGCTGCAACGCCGATGGGCACGACCGCGATAATCCGATGGGACCTAGGCATGGACAGCAGCGCCTTGAGAGCGTATTCGGCGCCTCCTTTTCTTGCGCGTTTGGCGTAGATACCGGCCCATGAGGAGCCCAGTCCGAGGCTTTGGGCCGCCAGACAGAGGTTCTGTGCGGCGATGGCTCCGTCCTCTACGAAGTGCTGCGGATCCCGTGACTTGTCCACCGCGACCACGATCAACGCCGGAGCAGTGGCAAATCCTGCCCACGCCGAGGTGATTCGTTTGAGGATGTTGCCAATTTCGGTACGGCTCTGCGCGTCCCTCACCACCACGAAATCCCAAGGCTGCAAATTTCGCTTGGACGGCGCCCACCGCCCCGCCTCCAGGATGGCCTGCAACTGCTGGTCGGTGACCGGATCGGAGGTGAAGTTGCGCACGCTCCGTCGCTCGCGAATCGTGCCCAATGTGGGGTTGTCAACCAAGTCGGCCCCCTCCCTATCCTTCACCCTGAACTCCAATACTGGCTTCTGATAGTCCCGGCTGTGTGCGGATGAACGATAGAAGAATGGCGGTGTCGATGTCCTGGAACTCTCTCACCCCAAAGACGCGCTCGGCGAAATGGCTGCCGGAGGCGACTGGGAGACGGAGCGGGACGGGACGACGGTGAGCGTCAGCCACCTGGAGAGAACTCCTGCCCGACACGACTCGCTAGCCGGACCGGGTCCAAGGATCCTCAGCACCCCAGACCTCTCCAAGAGGGAAGGTTGACCTGGAAGATTCTTCTGGTGACATTGCTGCGCACTGGCCGAGGGTGGGGTGGTGTTACCTGCCCCGGCTAGAGGGCGATGATGTCGGAGATATCCGAGATCGCTCGAACGGCCCCGGCAACGAAAGCGATCGTTAGTGATGCCCAACCAAGGGTCGTCACCGCCGTCATGACTCTCGAGCTGCCATTCATGCGGGTGGCGGTCCAGAGTGCGAGGGTTGTCGCCGCAAGAACGACGAAGGCAGAGCCGGACACAAGGGACGGGTCACAGTCGCAGTCGCTGTTCACCAGCAGCACGAGTGCGCCTCCGGCAAAGATCAGGCTGAGGAGACTTGCGAGCGCATAGACAGCAACCATTGGACTCGAGTCGCCCGGCTTGGGCAGCCGGCGATCCAACCAGCCATACAGCCAAGCGATCGTCACCCCGAACAGAACAAAGAGAGCAAAGAACAACAGGACGATCACAGGGATGTTGTCGAGCACAACAAAATCGATGTTGTCCGGATTGATGACATCTGATGCGGCGCTCCCTATCGCAAAGAGAAACAGCCCGAACGCTGCACCGTGCCACTTCCCGGCCCACATCAACCACGGACGGGTGATGGCGAAGTACACGGCACCGAAAAGGCCCGTGAAGATACCGATGAAGATCAATAGCTCGATCGAACCTTCCAATGTGACTTCGCCAACCCGGAATCCCTGCTCACTGCGGGCGCCGGTGCCACTGACCTCCGGCGACAGCAGACTCGATGCCCGCATCACGAGACGCCCACCCACACCACCGACAAGCAGGCCGGCACCGATCCCCGCAAGCCCCACAGTGAATATGAACCGGGTTAAGGCCCGCAATGAGGTCGGCAGGTGCGTAGATGGTGAAGCCCAGACACGAGACGCGCTCCAACCGTCCACGGTTTCCTCCTCCATTGCCTACTGAAGAGACGAGTCGGAGGGGTCTTCGGGTGACACGATCAGCGCTCTGGTGACATTTTCGAGCAGTGGCGGATGCGACGGCTCCTGCGCCCCGGTGACTCACTCACGGTCTTGGCAGTCCCTTCTGATCGGCTATCGACGATGTCCGATGTATGGTGCCGACTCAGTTTCAGGAGGGCCCGGTTCCGGCAAGCGTGGGCCCGCGATCAGAAGAGGACACTCATGGATGCGAGCAGGCTCAAGAGGGTGGGGATCGTCCTCACGGTGATTGGTGTCGTGTTCCTTGTCGCGGCCGGAGTCGCCTACTTCAAGGTGCAAGACGGCTACGCGACTCTCGACGATTTCAGCAAGGCCGAGAATGTGACGCTCTCCTACAACGAAAACGGCGATCTCATCGATCGAGGCACCACCGAGGGTGCCGAGGCGATTATGAGCCTGTTGACCGATGATTGGGGCTTCAAGGTCAACGGTGGCGATCTCGATCCGAATGACCCGTTGGTCAACTCCGCGTCGGAATTCATGTTCCAGATGGCCACGATCGGCTATCACACCTTGCATGGCACGCAAACGATCGTCCTCACCGAAGATGTTGAATACAACGGTGAGCTGTTCACCGCCGGAACGCATGAGTTCGCCGTCGACGGCCGCTACTGGACCGACTTCGACCGAAGCCACCCGCTTGAGGGCCCGGCTCGGAGCCTGGCATGGAGCGGCACAGTGCACGGCCTGTTCGGCCAGCTCGGCGTTGGCACGGTGACCCACTCCGTCCTCCAGATCGGCCTGGCCATCGCAGCCGCATTCGCCGCGATCGGCGGTATGGCGATCATTACCGGCCTCGGTCTCATCTGGGTCGTGACAGAGAAGAAGGAAGAGCGCACGGCGTAGGCGAGCCCGGCGTCGTGGACCCAAGATGATCGTCTACTTCGTCGTTGAGTTGGGAACTCACTCAGGCTCCGATTAGCGCCCGAAACGGCTGTTCATCCTCTGGTGACATTTACGAGCACTGGCGGATGGTGGAGTGCTGTCGTCGGGTCCTCTGGGCGAACCCCGGTCGACGGACCTAGGTAGCTTCCTTTCTTGGGAGGGCGGTTCATGGCAGACCCACATACTCTCGAAGGGATCGTTGAGGCGGGACGGGGCCTTGGGGTCCCTCGAATGTCCCAAGGCGATTCCCTGGTCCGCCTGCGTGAGTTGCTCGGCTTGCCAGTGATCCCCGGAACCCTCAACGTGCGGCTTGATGAGCCAATGGACAGATCGCTGTTGACGCATTACCTACCGGCATCGCAGTTGTCGAGCGATTGGGAGAGCGAAACTGACCAGGGCGGGTATTTCTGGGCAACGGTGCTCATCGAAGGCACCTACCACGGTGTGATCATCCAAGCCGACGAGCCGGAATATCCACTGGATCTGGTCGAGGTACTCAGTGACACCCATCTGCGTCAGGCTTTGGACCTAAGCGCCGAGGACTCCATCAGGTTCTCGATCGTGGCGCCGTAGGGCCGCTGCATCGGGTGGCTCGACCCATAGCCACCCATCGACACCACCGGTTGGAAGATTCTTCAAGTGACATTCCGTCACGTTGGGGGACGGTGTGGTGATGTAGCTTTCTCTTCAGGTGACATTCCCGCACGCTGGGGTAGGAACTCCAAAGGTCACCCCTACAGATGGTCGTCTCGTGTGATCGCAGTGGGGGATGGTGGGGTGATGTCAC
>CAXMOL010000055.1:0-3945 GCA_964194935.1 uncultured Kiloniellaceae bacterium | reverse complement strand
CTCCCCCTGAGGGGGAGGAACAGATCAAGAAGACCACCTCCCTCTGAGGGGGAGGAACAGATCAAGAAAATCACTCCCCCCTTGAGGGGGAGTCAACGGCCATAGGCCGTTGGTGGGGGGTGCCGCTGGCTGACTACTGAGTACCGAGTACCCCTTCCGCCAGCGCCAGCGCTCCAAACAGCCCTGCCTCTTGACCCAGGGCCGCAGGTGCCACTCGCGGCGTCGCCACATACCCGTCGAGCACTTCATCGAGGCGCGTTGCGACCCGCTCCAGGAGGCCCGACTGCTGCATCACCCCTCCGCCCAAGACGATGATTTCCGGCGACAGCACCAGGGTCAGGTCAGCAAGACCGTGGGCGAGATAGTGGGCCGCGATATCCCAGGCCGTGTCGTCGTTTGCCAACTCTTCTGCGGCTCGACCGGCCCTGGCTGCGATCGCAGGACCCGAGGCCAAACCCTCCAAGCAGCTGTCGTGATGGGGGCAGATGCTGGCCAGGCTTTCGTCGGGATGCTGTGGCACCGATATGTGCCCCATCTCGGGATGGGCGAGGCCGTGCACCGGGGAACCGTCGATGATCGCTCCGCCTCCGATCCCGGTGCCGACCGTGATGTAGAGCGACACGCTCGTTCCGCTCGATGCGCCCCATCGCCATTCGGCGAGGCCG
Source organism: uncultured Kiloniellaceae bacterium (assembly GCA_964194935.1). Taxonomy (GTDB): domain Bacteria; phylum Actinomycetota; class Acidimicrobiia; order Spongiisociales; family UBA11373; genus JACZWZ01. The sequence goes on along the minus strand of CAXMOL010000055.1, from coordinate 3,280 downwards.
GCACCGTTTACGTCGGTATCGAATCCCGTTGGTGGCGGGTCCTCGAATCGGGCGGTCAGGGCGCCGCAGACGTCGGCGCCGCGCCACCCATCCTTCGGCGTGGTCCCGACCTTGCCGGTCGCGAGGTCCAACGGGCCGAACGTGGCGATGCCGAGACCGTCGAGAGCGTGATTGCCCAACCACTCGGCGAGCGGAGTGAGCGTGTCGGCAGGGTTATCCGTCGTCTCCACCCGGATCTGATCCTCGATCTCGGGAAGGTCGCCGCCTGATTGTCGGGCCACTGCGGCCAGAAACTTGGTGCCCCCGCCTTCGACGCCGCCGATGAGTCGGTTTGCCATGAGCGCATCTTGTCATGCCGCGGGCGTGGTTTCCCTACGCTCGGGACATGAGAGAGATCACGCCCGGCATCCACCGACTCGGTTCGAGCCATCACAATTTCTATGTCATCGCCGAAGGCGGGAAGGCGACGGTGATCGATGCGGGCTGCTCGAAGGAATGGCCCAAGCTGGTCGAGGGACTGACCACCATCGGACTCGCGCCGAATGACGTCGAAGCGATCATCGTCACCCACGCCCACGCCGACCACATCGGGTTTGGTCGTCAGGCACAGGAGGAGGGCCTGCGGGTCGAGGTGCACACCGAGGAGGAGACACGGGCGCTGGGCACCTACAAGGGGAGGACTGCGATCAGTCCTATGCAAATGCCGTTGTGGAAGCCGGCGACGTGGGGATTTCTGATCGCCCTGATCAAGGTGGGCGTGATGAAGCAGCCTTCGTTGGATTCCGTCGAGACTTTCGACGATGGCGATGTTCTCGACCTCCCCGGGCACCCCCGGGTGGTACATACGCCGGGCCATACGGAAGGGCACAGTGCTTTCCTGCTGGAGGATCGCAAAGTGCTGTTCGCCGGCGATGCAATCGTCACCCAAGATCTCTTTGGTAGCGACGTCACCCGCCCTCAGGTGATGAAGGACGTCTTTCACAATGACCCGGCGCAGGTTGCCAAATCGCTTGACCGACTCACGGGCGTCACCGCCGACCTGGTGCTTCCCGGCCACGGCGAACCGTTCCCCGGCTCGCCGGCAGAGATGGTGAGACAAGCAGTAGGTGGGTAGCCGCCTACCCGGCCGGGCGGCCCCCAACGCATTCGGGGCGCCCGTTGGGGCGCCCCGAATCGCTTGGTCGTGTGCTGCTAGTTGCCACCCTCGTTGAGGGTGACGCTTGTCGGTGTGTATCCATTGCCCTCGACGTCGAGACCATCGAGGTTGAGTGCTTGGTTCGCTGCTTCGGCCAGGTCGGCGCGGAACGCCCCGCTACCTGGGTCGGCGCCGATGACGCCCTCTGCTGTGGCCACGTCAATGGTCTGAGCCCACAATCCGTCGTCCATGATTCCGATGCCATCCGGTGATGGCCAGATCAACTTGTTGATCTCATTGAGCTGCCACGCCTGATGGCTGGCACCCAACGCCGGTCCGTTGGCGAGAACGATGTCCACGCACGCATCGAAGTTGTCACGGCAGAAGATCCAGCCGCGGAAAGATGCCCGTAGGAAGGCCTCTGCCACCGCTTCGTTGCCGTCCTCTGCGAGCCAATCCGCGTTTACCCAGATCGAGTCCTGGAGCATCGCTGTGCCCACATCGTTGAAGTTGATGACGCTGAGATCGCTCGGCTGATACAGCTCGCCCGTATCCGGGTCTACCGCCTCGAGAACCTGGGCGTACTCGTTATACGTCATCGCCTCTGCTGCGTCGACCTCACGGTTGAGCAGCAATGACATGTCGAATGGCTGCTGGATGAGGTCGACGTCCTCAACACCAAATCGGCTGATCGCGGCCGTGAGTTCGAACTCGTTACCAAAGCCCCAGGTACCAACGACCTTGCCGGCCCAGTCACCCGGTTCTGTGATACCGCTGTCGGCCCACGAGACTTCGAGCGTGCCGGAGCGTTGGAACACCTGACCGATGTTCACCAATCCGGCGCCCTCTTCATTGGACACCAGTGCCTTGGGCACCCAAGCCAATCCGAATTGTGCCTGGCCCGACGCGACCACCTGCTGCGGCACGATGTCTACCGCACCTTCCAGGATGGTCAGGTCCAGTCCTTCGTCCTCGTAGAACCCTTGGTCTGCGGCGGCGAAATAGCCGGCGAACTGAGACTGTGTCACCCACTGCAACTGCAGGTTGACCGGTGTCAGTTCTCCGCCCCCGCTGTCGTCGTCACCGCATGCGGTGGCGACGAGTGCCAGGGCACCGACGATTGCTACCAGCGCCTTAAAGCGCATTCCCTTCACTGTGTGCTCCCTCCCTGTCATGTCTGTACGACTGGTCTGGTGGGAGCGTATCCGAAGGTAAAGATTCCTGCCGGGCCGGGTCAGGTCCCGGCGACGTTGCGGATCGACGAGTGCCATGGCATGACTGCCCGCTCCACCAGAGTGATCAGCAGGTAGAAGACGATCCCGCTGAAAGAGGCGACGAGGATCGCAGCCCAGGCCTCGGCGAAGTGAAAGAGCGACGCCTGCTGCGAGATATAGATACCGAGCGCATCGCGGGACCCACCGAAGTATTCGCTCACGATCGCCGCGATGACGCTGAGGGTGGTTCCCACCTTTAGAGCGCTGAATAGATAAGGAAGGGCGTTGGGAACCCTTACCTTGAGCAGCAGTTCACGCGGCGTGGATGCATATGACTGCATCAGTTCGATCTGTCGAGACTCGACCTCGGTCAACCCCCGCACCATGTTGATCATCACTGGGAAGAAGACGATCACCGCCACGATCGACATCTTGGCCATCGGATTGGTGATCCCGAACCAGTTGTTCATGATGGGAGCCAGGGCGATGATCGGCGTGGCGTTTACTGCGATGGCAAATGGCATGAGCCCGTCCTTGACGACGGTCCAGCGCGCGGTGGTGAGTGCGATCAGAACTCCGAAGATCGATCCCATGGCAAACCCGCCCATGGCCTCTCGCATCGTGAACCACCCGGCGGGAACGACGACCGTGAATTCCTCGACGAAGGTTGTCGCGATTCGGCTCGGCCTGGGGAGCAGGAACCCTTTGATTCCGAACACCACCACGAACAGCTCCCAGAGTGCGATCCCTCCCACAAAGATGAGCACTGCGGGTACGTAGCGCTTGGTGATGACGCCAAGGCTGGGGCGCGCCGGCGCCGCCATCGTCAAGGTGTTTCGACCCCGCGCAGCGCCTCGCGTACCTCGGTCAACTTCTCGTAGAAGCGGTCTGCCTCCCTGGTGTCTTCACTCCTGGGTTGGGGCAGGTCGAT
>CAXMOL010000054.1:0-6225 GCA_964194935.1 uncultured Kiloniellaceae bacterium | reverse complement strand
TCCCCGACGCCCCGTCGAAAAGACACAGGCGTAGATTGCGGTGTCCAAATCGCAAAGAGGGGTATCCATGATCGTTGCTGCCATACGCCATTCCGTGAGCGACTACGACCAATGGAAGGCTGTGTTCGACGGCTTTCCACCAACCGCACGCGGAGCGCTGTTTGCTCGGGTAAACCGGGCCGTCGACGACCCGAACACCATCGCGGTCGTAGCCGGGTTCGAAACGGTGGAGGCGGCAAACGCCTTCCTGAACGACCCCGAGCTAGAGGCCAAGATGCAAGAAGCCGGAGTGACCAGCGAACCCCGCATCGAGATATACGAAGAAGTAGCGGTCATCTGATCTAGATCCGACCAACTGCCGACGACTCCCCCTCGACCAGGGGGAGTCGTCGCGTGTGGCGACCACAGTGCCTTTAGCCCCTGGCCCGGCGGCCTCCGTACGCGGGAACATGGGGCGGCGTCGATCCGAAAGGTGATGCCAATGCGTCGCGCTCTGCTGCTGACTTGTGTGCTGGCCCTGGTCGTGGCCTCGTGCGGAGACGACGATGCTGCTCTGTTCACCACCTCGACCGCTCCTGGTGAGGTAACAACCACAGCCGATGCTCCAACGACCACGGTGAGTTCGACCAGCACGACGCTCGCCGCAACCCCGACTACCGCCACGGTGGCACCGCCAACAACCGCCGCCCCCACGCCGACAACGACGATTCCGGTGACCATCCATCCGGGCCTTCCGGCGGCGCTCAGTCGATCGGTGATTCCGCTGGAACAGATCGATCAAGGATGGGTGGCGGCGGCGTACTCCGCCGACACGATCAACCCATATACCGACGGACCGACGGTCGTATATCTGGTGAGTCCCGCGGGCGATCGGTACGAGTTGGCCTCCTACGAGGCAGGGGGGCCGCAAGCGGACTACGTGGGAAACATCTCCAACGACGGGACCCACGTCGCGGTCGCAATCTACGTTCCTGGAGGCCCGTCGAGGGTCGTCTCGATCGATATCGCCACCGGAGCACAGCGAGACATCCTCGCCGTTGAGTCGGGATTGTCGATCGGCACGACATTGCCCACCGGACGCGACGTGGTCGTGCTGCATACAACCTTCAGTCCAACATTCGACAACCTCGAGGTGTACCGGGTCAACGGATCCCTATTCGCCGACATCATCAACCGCCCCTCTTCGCCGGGTCCAGGGCTGACTTGGCTATACGGACTCGACGGGACCTACCTGCTGGTCGGTGAACAAACCGGTCTGAACATCTACTCCAACGACGGCACGTACGTCCGCGCTCTCGACACCCCACCGGGAATCTGTGAACCGGTGCGGTGGTGGGATGCCACCACGATCCTGGCCGCGTGTATCCCCCAGGACGTGCTCGACGCCTCCGGTTTCTATCACGTGCTCTGGCTGATCCCGCTCGATGGGTCTCCCGGCGATCCACTCACCGCAGCCCCACCGATTGGTTGGGATCTAGTGGAGTTCGGTCACGCCGACGCATGGCGCGCCAATGGGCAAATCCTCCTGCAGTGGTGGGGAGATTGCGCCGCCCGGGGCATCCAGGTTCGTCAGTCGGGAGGAACCGGCGATTGGCTGACGGTCGAGCCGAATGGTGGTCACTGGATCCACGCTCAGGCAGGAGATGACCTCGTGATCCACTCGATCGACGGATGCGGCGACTTCTCGGGACCGGTGAGCCTCATTCGCGCAGACGGCTCACTGGTGCGGACGCTGGTACCCCAAATTGCGGGCTATCGAGGAGTAATTTCGATCGCCGGGATGATCCCGGTTCCTTAGAGGACGGTCGGGTATTCGGGACGGATTCGGACTAAATCCTCTGGGCAGGCCACCGTCAAAGGCGTATGACACGTGATGGAAGCTGAATCGAAGTCATCGGGGCAGCCCTGATGACGTAGAGGAGGTGGATGCGATGTTGACCCATCGCAGCCGAGACTGGTCGGCGATCAAGGAGTCGATGCGTCGGGAACGAATTGTCCAAGACCTGCTCCGCCGGTCCGGGGCGACCCGACTACACAAGCGAGTCACCGTCGAACAACCGGACCGAGCCGGGTGGAGGCGCTCAGAGCGCCTCCTCGTGGATACTGAGAAACGGATCAGGGGACTCGACCCCGGCTCCGCCCTGTTCTGGGCGCAGTACTGCAAGCTGACCGAGGATCTACTCGATCTGTACCGGGACGCCCAGGTCGGCTTCGACCTGTAGAACAGAACCGCACCTACTCAGGCGGCTTGGCCCCGAGGGTCTTGTGTGCCGCCAACCCGAATCGGACACTCGAATACACCCCGGTGTTGAGCCACAGTTCGCCACTATCGGGGCAGAACAGATCTTCAAAGCCGACAAACAGCATCGTCTGACGAGCAAGTGGCTTGGGACAAATCGAGGAGGGTGGCGGCTGGTCGCCGCAGGGTCTCGTACTGAGTACGAGCCGGGTCCCGGGTCGTATCCCCTCGAAAACAACAACTGCATCCGGTGCTCCTTCGATGATGAAGGAGATCTCGAGGTGCTCTGATCCCGCTGATTCGACCAGCGGCAACCGATTGCGCGCCGCCTCGCGAGCTCGCGGCGGAAAGCGCAGCCGATCGATCGTTGGGTTGAAGTCGGTAATGACATCACGATGCTCGATGGCTGTGTGGATACCAAAGACGTCACAGGCCGGGCCACCGGTCATTCGATCGTTGCCCGGGCCTCCTATCACGGCATCCAGCCCGGGACCGCCGTCGAGCACATCATCGCCCTGGCCGCCGTAGAGGGCATCAGCGCCATCACCGCCCGACAGCACTGATTCGGTGAACGAGCCAAACATCAGATCGACACCGGGTGTGCCGGCGAACGAATCCGACATGGGGATCGGTCGCTCGCACAGATCGCCCTCGCCGTCGTCGTCTATGTCGAATTGGAGAGGGTTGGCCGACCCTTGGCAGTTGTCGTCCTCGTCTTCGACCTTGTCGCTATCGCCATCGCTGTAGGCACCGGCGGGAATCGCGAAGGCGAGCAGGGTTAAGACACAAAGCGTCACAACAGCGGCTCGTCTCACCGAAATCCTCTCCACTCGCTGGGCGGCGAGGCTAGTTCGGCACCAGATCAGATAGTGATGACAAACTCGAGATCGTCGGTGATATGCGTGATCTCGCAGTACAGATAATCCGCAGCGGCCCGCTCCAAGAACACCGGGACCAGCGGTCGGTCGTCCATGGGTTCGAGGGTCAAATGCAACGTGACAGGGGCTTTACCGGTGTCCATTGCCGCAACGGTACGACCGCACTACTCGTCTGCGTCGTCAATTCGACTTACGCGTTGCGTCGTGCCGCCACCGCAGCAGCCAATTCCGGGTAATCGGGGTCGATCTCATAGGTGTACCCGTCCCACCATCCATCGCGTTCGGGAACAAAGCGTCGCGCTGTAGCCATTCCCTGCCCGAGTGCCACCGATTTCATCTCCCGCTCGATCTGGCGGGTCCGACCACGCAGGTTCGACGCGGCGATCGGTTCCAGGACGCGAATTGAGACCGGCTGGCTGTAGCGCAGCCTTGGCGAATAGGGGTGCTCCCACACCAGATGGGTCCCGGTGATGACGACCGGAAGCAGCGGACGGCCGAAACGCTCGGCGACCCGGAACGCACCGCGCTGGAACGCCGTCTCGATGCCGAGGATCGAGCCCTGGGGAAACACGACAAGACTCTCACCTCTGTCGAAGGTGGCTTCGGCTTCGCCATAGAGGTGTCTGAGTGCGGCAACGGATGATCCGGTGGGGATCACCACCTGTCCGGTCCGGCGCAAATAGCGGCCCAGGTGACGCCACTCGAACAGCTCGTCGCGAACCGTAAAACGAAGGTCGAGCGGAAGGCCGAGCAACAGCACCGCGTCAACGAATCCTTCATGGAGCGGGACCACGACGTACTGCTGGGTCGGATCGATGTGCTCCAAACCTGAAACATCGACTCGCAGCCGGAGGAACCGACGCGTCATCGCCGCCCACCGCCGTTCCGCCCAGTGCCGTGCACGACGCCGGGGACCGAGGGCGCTCAGCACGACCCCACCCAGCCCGATCAGTCCGGTCGAGCCGATCGCGGTACGGATGCGGTGTCCATCAGATCGAAAACGGGGAGCGGCCACGACCCCAGTGTGCCCACACCCCACTCCTACCGCTCTCCCTCTTCAGAAAGAAACCACTCTCCCCAAGGGGGGGAGTCAAACAGCCGCAGGCCGTTTGGTGAGGGGGTTCTGATATCTGCTGGTTGGGGGGTTGTCTTGAGTCAGGCATACCCCCCACCAGCTCGCTTCGCTCGCTGACTCCCCCCAAAGGGGAGAGTGATCAGATGAGAACCGTCGGTCCTATCGCACAACCCAACAACTGAGGGGGGAGAGCAAGAACAAGGAAACCACTCCCCCCTTGGGGGGAGTCAAACGGCGAAGCCGTTTGGTGAGGGGGCCGCTGTCCACCCTTGAGGCGGAATCAAAGGCCGTAGGCCTTTGGTGGGGGCACCGCATTGGCCGCTACGCCGTCAGAACTCCCCGCAGCACCTCGACCGCATCTAGAGGCGGATCTTGCGAATCAGCAACTCACAAAGGCCCCGGTGCCGGTCCCCAATCCGCTGATGGCTGCATTCCCGGCCGGTGGGTCAGTCGGAGGATTGACGAATCTGCCGTTGTTATAGGAGAGGTCGATCATGTTGAAGAACCCTCCGTAGCCGGCGTTGAACCCTGCACCGGCGGCGGCGAAGTCGGACCACGTCCAACTCGGATGAATTCCGCCGGCGATGAAGACACCCGAAGGGAGATTGCTCAGATCGTTGATCGCCCAGCCATCGAGCTGACGGAAGCCGCTGCGGCTGGTGAAGATGGCGACAAAGCCATCCCAGGTTGCTTGCAGCCAGTCATACCCGTCGCAGGCGTCCACGTACCAACCGGTTGTGCTGGGGGGTGAACCGAAGATGTCGAACAGATCGGCGTAGGCCGGGTCCGCTGGCGTGCCGAACTCAACCGGGCCGATCCCATCCTTCGAGACAAGAATCAGCTCGGAGACGCCGGATATGAGGTCGCTTATCAAAGTCAGAGTTTGTGGACCGGCTTTGCCGTCGACATCCAACAGGTAGTCGGTCTGAAGACCTGCGACCGCTGTCGAGGTTTGCGAGCCGTACTTGCCGTCAATGACACCGCTGAGATACCCCAGCGCGGCCAGATCATTCTGTAGCGCCTCGACGGCTTCACCCTCATCTCCCGGGCGAAGAATGCCATCGTCGGAAAGCGTCGTGCATTGCAACGGATCGCCAAAGTCGCATTCGATCTCACCCTCGTAGAAGAGTTCATAGCCTCCGTCGGATATGTCAAATGCGGTCACATCGGCACGCAGCAGGCCGGCGACCAGGTCGAACAATGAAATGAAGATGCCCATTGCCACCCGGCCCCCGGGTGCCGCCGCGGCGTAGTCCGTGCCTTCCGATACGGCGTCTTCCAGGGCTTCCGAGGTGATGACCGTGGTAGCCACCCACCCGTCCGGGCCCAGGGTGTATAGGGCCGTGGCGCTGAGGACGGCGCCAGACCGGCCCTCAACCCGCACCGTCAACAGCCTCTGTTGAGGGCCAAAGCCGGTAGTAGTCGGCTCCGGCACAATCAGACGCACCACCAACAAATCGGAAGGCGGAGAGGCCTCCGTAATCGAATCTTCGGAGACCAGCACATCTCGCTCGTCGTCCAGCCTCATGACGTGAAAGCCGGAACCCATAAAGGGGTCTTCGAATAGCTGGCCGGAAAGGCTGGCTATTGCCTCGTCGGCAGGATCGCCGCCGAGAGTGGCGTCGGGGGCGACGGTCGTCGTAGTCGAGGTAGTCGTCGATGAGGTAGCTAGGGGGATGACGGTGACTGTTACTTCGCTCCCCGAGTCATCGTCGCTGCAGGCGGCAAACACCAACAGCACGACACACACCAGCATGGCACGGGGCGAAGATCTCATCGCAGCCCTCCATTCGGTTTTACCCTCGCTCGAAACTTAGCGCGGGTCGGTGCCGGGACCGGGAACCGATCTAGTTCAGTCGCCGCTGCAGTAGTCGATACCGGCCCAGAAGTCGGTGATGGCGCCCGATCCGTCGACCCGGGCAAACGACAAGCCATCCGGATCGAGTTGGACGTAGTCAAAGCTCGGCGGTATCACCGCGGCGTCGGGAAACATGGCTCCAAGGTCGGCGATGTTGGTCCCACGGCGAATTCCG
>CAXMOL010000053.1:0-3742 GCA_964194935.1 uncultured Kiloniellaceae bacterium | reverse complement strand
TCCACCAATGCGCGGTTCCGCGTCGACCAGCACCGCGCCCTGCGCTTCGAGGTGCGACAGAGCAGCCTCGATGTCGGCAACCTGGAAGGCAAGGTGATGGATTCCCTCACCATTTCGCTCCAGGAATCGGCCCACCGGCGTATCCGGCGTCAATGGCTGCAGCAGCTGCACGTGCGAACCTCCGACGGCAATCATCGCCTCCTCCACCCCCTGCGACTCCACGACCTCGCGGTAGAGCGGTTCGACGCCGTACTGATCCTTGAACCTTTCGAGAGCCGCGTCGAGATCGGTGACGGCGATCGCGGTGTGATGAATATTGAGCAGAAGCACCACAAGAGCGTATCTGGAGATGGATTGCCGTGACGACATCTTCAGTCGCCAGCCATCAGGAAGAGATCCCTCTTGGCGCTGGTTACTCGCTACTGGCTACTGAATACCATCGACCCGACAAAGGAGTGACATGTCCGCAGTCATCGTCGGAATCGCCAGGACCCCAATCGGTCGCTTTGGAGGCGCCTACAAGTCGCTCAGCGCGGTCGAGCTAGGTGCGCACGCCATAGAGGCGGCACTAGGTCGTTCCGGACTGGATCCGGCCCAGGTGAATGAAACGCTGTTCGGACATGTTCTTCAGGCCGGAGCCGGCCAGATCACAGCACGCCAGGCCGCAACCAGAGCCGGGGTGCCGATGAGCGTGCCGGCCACCACGATCAACAAGGTGTGCCTGTCCGGAATGACGGCGATCGCTCTCGCAGACAAGGACATCCGACTCGGCGAGGCCACATTCGTCGTCGCCGGGGGGATGGAATCGATGACGAACGCCCCGTACCTGCTCCCCAGCGGTCGATACGGATCGGGAATGGGAGACGCCGCGATCATCGACTCCATGACCCATGACGGACTGTGGTGCTCGTTCGATCACTGCACGATGGGCGAGTCCTCGGATGCCAAAAACGACCAACTGGGAATCGGGCGAACCGAACAAGACGAGTGGTCGGTCGAGAGTCACCGACGGGCTGCGGAAGCTACCGACAACGGGGGATTCGACGGCGAGATCACCCCCGTCGCGGTCCCGCAGCGCAAAGGCGATCCCCTTCAAGTGGGCGTCGACGAAGGCATACGACGCGGGACGACGATGGAGACGCTCGGCAGCTTGCGCCCCGCGTTTCGCGCCGATGGAACCGTCACGGCCGGAAACGCCTCCCAAATCTCGGATGGAGCCGCCGCCGTAATCGTTGCTGATGAGACAGCCGCTGACGCGGCAGGACTCCCGGTTCTCGCCAAGATCGTTGGTTACGGCCAGATCGGGGGCCCCGACGCAACGCTTCACGAGCGGCCGGCAGAGGCAATGAAGGTCGCTCTCAAACGGGCGTCCATGTCCACCAGTGATCTCGAGGTCGTGGAGATCAACGAGGCCTTCGCTGCCGTCGCCCTCTGGTCGACTCGCATGCTCGATCTCGACCATGACCAAGTCAACGTAAACGGCGGCGCTGTCGCACTCGGCCACCCGCTCGGTGCTACCGGAGCCCGGATCACCGTCAGCCTCATCAACGCACTCCGCACCAAAGGAGGCGGCGTCGGCGCAGCCGCCCTATGCGGGGGCGGTGGACAGGGAGACGCCATCATCCTCGAAGTGGCTGGATGACCCGCACCGATCGCTAGGGCTCGATAGATCCCATCCACTCGTCGTAGGCAGGTGCGACGACCGACCAGTCGTAGCGGTCGACCTCCGCCCTGAGTGCGGCGCCGAGCGCACGGGTCTGCGCGGTTGATTCCAAGGCCGACGCCAACAACTCAACGGCCTCATCCCGTGACCCGTACAGAGTCTGATCGGCCAATTCGGAGGGAATCCGCTCCGGATAGACAAGCCGTCGGGGAAGAATCGGCAAGGCTCCCGCTGCCATCGCCTCGACGACTGACACCCCGAAGAATTCCTGAAGGGCGGTGCTCATCACAATCGTTGAGCGCCCCAAGACTTCTAGATACTCACTCCGCTCCAAGTGGTCATCCACCACTACACGGTGCCCCAAAGCAGCGATCGACTCGTCGTACTCGCGACGCTGCTTTACGAACCGCTCTCCGGTGAAGGCGATTCTGAAATCTATCCCGGTCTCGGCGAGTTGGGTCATCACTGCAATGGAGGACGCCGGGTCTTTATCCGGATCCCAACGATGATTCCACAACACGAGCGGGGGATCGTCCTTGGGACCGATCGGAATCTCGCCGATGGCGCAACCGACCGGAAGCACTATCGACTTGGACTCCACAGCCTCGAGGTGACCATGCTGACGCTCATCCGGAAACTCGTTCAGAAAAGGCGGAAGGGCCTTCATCAGAGCTTCGCGGTGGAACTCGGAATTGAAGGCGACCGCGTCGGCTGCGATCAGAGATGTCCAGTTGATCAGTCCGTAGTTGCGTTCGGTTCTACTCCTGCTGATGGCCGGATAGGTGATCTGGTTCTCGTGCATGTACAGCGCGGTCGGGACCCGGCCGAAACGGCGGGAAACCATGCCGCGCAGACCGGCAACGTCGACAAGGGACGTCGCGAGAATGGCATCGGGACGTCCATGACGCCCTGCCATCTCCTCAATGGCTACGGCGAGGGAAACAAAACTCCCGGTGAGCCGCCACTGCCAAAAGGCGCCCGGCATCGTGGCGAGGTGCACCTCATGCTCACTATTAGCGGCGTAACCCTCGGCCCAAGCCCGGTGAGACCCGCTGTGATAGCTCGAGGCGAGGAAGACACGCATGAAGCAGAGTCTGGCGGAAACAGCAAGCCAGTAAAGAAACAACTCCCCCCTTGAGGGGGAGTCAAACGGCTCAGCCGTTTGGTGGGGGGGCCGCTGTCCCCCCTTGAGGGGGAGTCAAACGTAGAACGAGGCGCCGCCGTAGGCGGCACATCCATGCGGAGGCGCTTCGGGGCCGAACAGGACCCGAAACGTCGGAGCCAGTCCGCAGCCGTTTGGTGGGGGGGCCGCAGACTGACACCTCTTCTCATTCTCCCCCCTCAGGGGGGAGTACCGAGCGAGCGGAGCGAGTGAGGGGAGGGGGGTCACTGCATGTTGGGGTGTGGCGGTGCGACCCCCTCCGTCATCGCCTGCGGCGCTGCCACCTCCCCCTGAGGGGGAGGAACAGGATGGACTTGCGGAAACCGCGTGTCGGGTTACAACTCCTGGCGGCCGGCGAGGGCTCGGCCGAGGGTGAGTTCATCGGCGTAATCCAGGTCGCCGCCAACCGGAAGACCGCTGGCGAGTCGGGTGACCTTTACGCCGAGTGGCTTGAGAATCCGGGCGATGTAGAGCGCCGTGGTGTCCCCTTCTACGGTCGGGTTGGTGGCTGCGATCACCTCGGTGACCGCTTCTGCATCGATCCGGGCTACCAGTTCGCGCATCCGCAACTGATCGGGACCGATTCCCTCAATCGGGGAGATCGCTCCTCCGAGGACGTGATACCGGCCCCTGAATTCCTGTGTCTTTTCAACGACCACTATGTCTTGGGCTCGCTCAACGACACATATCGAACTCGGGTCACGTCGCAGATCGCGACAGATCGAACACTCGTCGGCATCCGTGATGTTGAAGCATCTCAAGCAAAGCTGAACTGTCGTTCTCATCTCGACGATGGCATCAGCGAGTCGTCTCGCATCCGTCTCCTCTATATGGAGAATGTGAAACGCGAGACGCTGCGCCGACTTGCGCCCGACTCCGGGCAAACGCGCCAGCTCATCAATGAGCTTCTGTACCGG
>CAXMOL010000052.1:0-1713 GCA_964194935.1 uncultured Kiloniellaceae bacterium | reverse complement strand
TCTCCCATAAACAGCGACGAGACCGACTCGTCCTTGAAGATCGCATGCAGGGTGTCGGCGAGGAACGGCGCAATCGACAACACCGTCAGCTGCGGCATCCCCAGGGCGTCCTCGTGTACCGGGAGGGTGTTGGTGACCACGACCTCGTCGATTGGAGAGTTCTTGAGCCGATCCACGGCCGGCGGCGAGAAGATGCCGTGGGTTGCCATCGCTCGGATACTCAAGGCGCCACCCTCCTTGAGTAGGTCGGCAGCCGCACACACGGTGCCGGCGGCGTCGATCATGTCGTCCATCAGAATGCAGTGGCGCCCGCGCACGTCGCCCACGACCTGGAGAGCCGCGACCACGTTCGCCTCATCGACGGAACGCCTCTTGTGGACGAACGCGACTTCGGCATCGAGGCGGCGGGCATAGCGAGACGCGAGCTTGACCCTGCCGGTGTCGGGAGAGACGATGGTGAGCGGACGATCCACCGCTTTCTTGATGTATTCGAGGAAGGTCGGCAGCGCCGTGATGTGGTCGAACGGCTTGCGGATGAACCCCTGGATCTGGGCCGAGTGGAGATCGACAGAGACGATGCGGTCGGCACCGGATGTCAGCAGGAGGTCGCCCATCAGGCGGGCAGTAATCGGCTCACGCGGACGGCCTTTCTTGTCCTGTCGTGAATAGCCGAAGAACGGAACCACCGCAGTGATCCGTTTCGCCGAAGCACGCGCCAGCGCATCCATCATGATCAGCTGTTCCATGATGTGGAAATTGATGGGCTCGGAGTGGCTCTGCAGCACGAAGCAGTCGGCGCCGCGAACGCTGTCCTGAAAGGAGATCGACACTTCGCCATTGGCGAACACCTTGCGACTGACCTGGCCGAGTTCGACCCCCAGCCTCTCGGCTACTTCGGTCGCCAATTCTGGGTTGGCTGAGCCGGAAAAGAGCATCAGCCGCTTGCGATTCTTCGCTTGCATGCCGCTGCTTACTCACCTTCCGTTTCGGCCAACCGTGCCCTGCGATCAGCGTAGCCAGGCATCTCCTTTTGCGACGAACGCTCTACCGCCAGCGCGCCGGCTGCGACGTCCTTAGTGATGACCGATCCGGCTCCGGTATAGGCATCGTCTTCGATCTGGACAGGGGCCACGAGCATCGTGTCCGACCCGATCAACACCCGATCACCAATCACCGTGCGGTGTTTGTTGAACCCGTCGTAGTTGCATGTGATCGTTCCGGCCCCGAGATTTGAATGCTCGCCGATGGAGGCATCACCGACATACGACAGGTGCGGAACCTTGGAACCCTTTCCGAGCGAGGTTGCCTTCAACTCGACGAAGGTTCCGGCCTTGCTGTCGTCGGCCATAACGGTGCCGGGACGCAGGCTCGCATATGGGCCGACCTGCACGCCATCGGCAACCTCGGCACCCCGCAGCACCGAGAACCAGACCTTGCAACCAGATCCGATTTGAGAATCGCGCACCACGGTGTTTGGGCCGATCTCGGTGTCCTCGCCGATCACGACGTCACCTTCCAGGTGGGTCCCCGGATACAACCTGACTCCTGAAGCGATTCGCACCGAAGCGTCGATGTACACGGCGTCGGGATCTTGCATCCACACCCCGGCCTCCATCCATTCGGCGTTTATGCGCCGACGCATCGCGGCATCGGCAGCCGAAAGCTGCTCGTGGGTGTTCACTCCTAGGACCTCCTGTGGATCGTCAACAAGAA
>CAXMOL010000051.1:0-6455 GCA_964194935.1 uncultured Kiloniellaceae bacterium | reverse complement strand
GCATTCGTGCTTGACCTCGATGGGCACAAGCTCGAAGCAGTGCACCAGTAGCCAGAGAAGACCACTCCCCCCTTGAGTGTCGGGTTGCGCGATAGGACCGACGGTTCTCTTCTGAACACTCTCCCCTTTGGGGGGAGTCAGCGAGCGCAACGAGCTGGTGGGGGGTATCCGGTGTTCGTCTCTATCAGGCGACACGTCATGTAAGTCGCAACGGCCTGTCACCAGGTGGTTGCGCCATGTTGCGTAGCCACTCGATCATGCGTCTTGGGGGTCAGTTCGCCGAGTCGGTGTGCGCCCGATAGGCAGGGCGATTGCCGCGACTTGGCGAGTCCCCCCACCAATCGGCCTGCGGCCGATTGACTCCCCCCAGAGGGGAGAGTGATCCAACCAACCGTCGGGCACTAAACGCCACAGATCACCCTTGAGCGGGGTCAGCCGAGCGCAGCGAGGCTGGCGGAGGGGGTCCGGTTTCCAGGACTTCCAGGGCTTCAAGATCGCGAAATCCTTCACTGTCTGGCGATTGTTCTCTACCGTTGCCTTCGGTCCAGTGAGGAGCGGGACGTGTTTGCGATCTTTACAGCATTGCTGCTGGGTACAGCTGCCAGCCGATTGCCGTCAAAGCTGGTGATGTTGCATGACCCGGTTTTCCCCGATCTCCCTTGCCCGTGGTGCCGGTCTGCGACCTTCGAAGACGATCCGAACTGCCCTTCCTGCGGCCAGCACTTCGGCTAGCGACCTTCTCCCGCCGGTGTAGACGCGGCGAGACAGTCCGAATCTCAACCATCGAATCCCAAGTGGTTCTCGCTTGGCCGTATCCTGAAACCCCATGTCACGTGTCGGGCTCGTCCTCGGCGGAGGCGGGATAACCGGCGCCTCCTTTCACTTCGGCTCTCTCTTCGCGCTCCAAATGGCAACCGGATGGGACCCATCGACCGCTGACGTGGTGGTCGGGACCTCTTCAGGCGCCGCGGTGGCGGCGATCACCCGCTCCGGTCGGCTCGACATCGAGGCTCTCGTCGGCGACGTCGACACGGACGAGGAATTCGCCGAGGCACTCGGTGAGCGCATCTATCGCAGGATCCCGGTCCGAGGCATCGGGAGATGGATCCGCCATGGCCTACTCCCCGGTCTGAGGCGTCCCGGTCTGCGACTGACGCTCGGTGCGCCCGCCCCCTATTCGACCGAAGGAATCGCCGACTGGGTACGGCGCGCCCTCGGCCCGGCTGCCGACGGCTGGCCGGAGCGCCCCACCACCATCGTCGCCTACGAGATCGAGTCGAAGCAAAGAGTCGCCTTCGGCACGGTCGGCAGTCCGGATACCGACCTGGCCACCGCGGTCGCAGCATCGGCTGCAGTGCCGATGGTGTTCAGTCCGGTGACCGTTCACGGCAAGCGCTACGTAGACGGAGGACTGGCCAGTGGCACCAATGCCGATCTGGTCCTGGGGCACAGCGAACCACTCGATCTCGTGATCGTGAGCGCGCCCATGGCCGCCATCAGCCACAGGGACCACGCTCGCTTCTACGAGGGGGTCGTCGACCGCTTCGGGGGCTCGACGCTTACCGCAGAACTCGATGCCATTCACGCCGCGTGGCCCGATACGGATCTCATCGTGCTTCGACCGGATGCGGAAGTACTCGACGAAACTCGACCAAATCCGCTCAGCGCGGCGGCCGCACTCCCCGCCTTCTTACAGACCATGAAGACGATGAGCGCCACTTTGAGCTCCGACGAGGTCTGGCCGGTCCTTGAGCGTCACATCGTCCAGACGCGACGGCGCCTCCCGTTCGGGAGGCGCGTCCGCATCGATTGAGACCGGCCTAGAAGGTTCTGACGTCTCCTGATTCATCGGCATCGTCGTCTTTCTTGGCTTCAATCGCCTCGGCCAGGTCAGAAAGGTCACCTGACCCTGCCGTCATTCCCAGAGCTGTGAGCGTCTTCGAGCCGGCAATACCGTCTACGTCTAGGCCCTGGCGCGTCTGGAATTGCTTGACGGCGTCTTCGGTCTTGGCGCCAAAGACACCATCGATCGGGCCCGGGCTGATGCCTTGACCGAGCAGCTTCTTCTGCAACTCCTCGACACCATCGCCGCTGGAGCCATTGCGAAGTACTTCCATTGTTCATTCCTCTGGTTGGTGGGCGGCGGGAGCGTAGCCGGAGCCTCGGAACTTGATTCGTCCGCAGCGTTGGATGATGGTCCGCGCCGAATCAGGCGACGCGGAGCTGGACCTCGTGGTGACCGGTGGCTCCATCGGGTCTTGGCGACAGGAGGTCAGATGTCTGGGTTTGACCAGTCCCGTCCGTCGCCCGAACCCGAACCACCGGGCGTCCGGTATCGAGGGCAACGACGACGCTCCACTGCACCCATGACCTATTTGACAGCGGCACCGACACCTCGGCCTCCTGCCAGGGACCATCGTCGACCTGGACTTCCACTCGATCGATGCCCTTGAGCGGCGCCCAGGCGACTCCCGCAACGACGTTGTCCCCGGCGACCAAGGTGTCGCGGGAGTCGGGTACATCGATGCGCGACTGCGTCTTGATCGGCGCCTCCTTGGCCCAACCGCGTGGGATCCAGTAGGCGTCGAAACCATCCCATGTGGTCAACTCGATCTCGGTCAGCCACTTGGTGGCAGAAACGAAGCCATAGAGCCCGGGAACGATGAGGCGGGCCGGGAACCCATGAGCTCGCGGCAGAGGCTCACCGTTCATCGCCACTGCGATGAGCGGCTCACGCCCGTCGTAGGCAAGTTCCGGAGGAAACCCGACGGTAAACCCGTCGATGGAACGCCCCACCAGTTGACTTGCCTCGGGCTTGAGGCCTGCCATATCCAGCACCTCAGACAGCCGAACCCCGCCCCACAGCGCATTGCCGACGAGATTTCCTCCAACCTCATTCGAAACGCAGGCGATCGTGACGTAGTCCTCGATGATCTCCATGCCCAGCACGTCGTCGTAGCTGAGCTCCAGTTCATTGTCGACCAGGCCGTGCACCCGCAATGACCACTCGGTCTCGTCGATCGAGGGAACAACGAGCGCCGTATCGATGCGATAGAAATCCTCGTTGGGGACGACGATCGGAGACAGCCCGAGAACATCGAATTGGTTCTCGTCCAACACACCGACTCCAACGGCGTCGAGCGGAACGTCTTCGAATTCGGGCACATCCTCGAGCCGGGTCAACAGTTGCCTACCCGCGGCACCTGCGACAACCGCAACCGCTGAACCGCCGGCCGCTAAACGGATGAATTTGCGCCGCGACGTATCGCCGCTGAGACCATCGGTCGGTTCTTCCACAAAGCGAGCCGTCTGTGCCAGAAGCTCCAATGTGAACCAGCCTGCGCTGGCGGCGACGGTGAGGGCGGCGATCACGGGAATCAGCTCAGCCAGAGGTTCGCCCCGCCCGGCGATGACACCAACAAGGCCAAACCCGCCGAACACGACAGGGCCGATCCAGCGATGCGAGGCGACCCGGATGCCGGCGAACCACCCGATGATCAGAGCAAAGATCGTCGTCCCGATAGCCAACGCAGGCTTATCGGCGGTACCGAGCACCGCGATTGCGGTGTCCTTTACGAACGGCGGTGCAGAGTCGACCACCCATCCACCGACGGATGCCAGCGGTGACGGGACGGCGTCGAATAGGCCGGCAAGTAGCTCGCCGGTGCCCAAAGCAATGCCGGCTCCCACCAGGCCGGCGATTCCGAATCGGGTTCGCTTGTCTTGCATGAGCAGATCAACGCACCAAATCGTGATTCGGTTCCAGCGCGACACAAGCGGGATCAAACGCCCACGCACTCGACAACCACTGGAGGGTGCTGCGTCGAGAGGCTCTCACGCCTTGGTGCGCGGAACCATATGCCGTGGTTTGGGTGCGGCTAGACGGTCGGGCCGGACCACTGAGTGGTCGGGATACCGGTCAGATCGGGGTGGCCGATGGTGTCGTGATACCAGACGTGGCGAAGCATGTGCCGCGCCTCCTCGACCCACTTCTTGAGGCTGGCATGCCGGGGAACACGTTTGGTGCCCTCTATCGATCCCGCCACACGGACCTCTTCGGCCAGCTTGCGCGGGTTGCGGGTGCTGAGGTCGACGATGCTGGTCACGCCGGCTCGGGCCAAGACCCTTGCATAATCGTCATCGATGCCGTCTATTCGCATCAGATCGGCTCGGTGCACCCAGTTCGTGACTCGGTTCAACGAGATCCGGGTCTGTTGAGCAAGATCCGTGCGACCTTGGATGGTGCTTCCGATCACCAACAGGTCATCGAGCACCCGGATGTCCGCCTTGCGGAGCTTTCCGATCTGCGCTTTCGAGATTCCTTGCAGCTTCGCGAGGTCTTCCATTCACCCTCCTCGGTGTGAGCAGACGGTAACAAGACTGACGCCCGATAGCCCGTCATCCCGACCACCATCTGGTCTCGTAAACCAATTCTGATCGTCCCGATCGGGTTGGCACTGACTGTTCTCTTAACCGACGGATCAGACCGACGCCAGATTCACCAGTTGGTAGGCCGCCAACACGGCAAAGACACCTACGAACCCGATGCCGGCCTGGCGAACGATTCGGTGACTACGCCCAAACCACAGCCCGGCTGCGACCCCGAGGGTGATCATTCCCTTGAAGGTGGCCGCTGCAGCCCACCCGGCGCCGAGCAAAGAGGCCATGACCGGGTTGAGTTCCACTGCTCCAAGTTCGACCGAGCGCAGCGTCATGGCGAGATCGAACGCGTTGAGACCAATGAACCACAACACGACGTAAAGCCAGGCGCGGTCCGATAGCCACACACCCTTGAAAGCCGTCATCGCCTCACTCCAGCCAGTCCCAACGCCTACCAAGCCTACGCCGGGGCGGTGATATACCGACCGGCGACCGACCCATCGATGGGATTAGTGCCTGGACCATTCCACGCTGCTCCCTGATCGCACAAGCCAGAAATCGAAGCTGATGACCTCCTTCCCAGCCGCATAGAGGCGCCACAAGGCGCGCCGAGGCTGCGGCCACTAGTTTTGGATCAAACGCTCACAGGGAGAAAAGATGCTGTTTCACATAGCCCACCGTCACTCGGAGGCCAACTGCCCGTTTCACGATTCGAAAGTCATCAGTGAGACGTTTGCCAAGGTGCCGGGAGCAATGGAAGAAGCTGGTGTGACGGTTCGCGGATCGTTCGTCCAGGCTGCCGCGCACACGATGTACATGGTGGTCGAAGCCGACAGCGCTGAGGCGATTACCGCAGGACTCGCACCGATCATCGACATCGGCACTGCTATCACCGAGCCCGTGGTCGAATCAGCCGCGATGGTCGAGGAACTAACAGCCAAGTAAAAGAGGCGATTCGAAGCCTGTATCCATCAAGGCGTCTCGTGGCGGGCGCCAAGGGTCGAACTTGCGATCCGTGAGGGCTAAACGGCGACTTTCGGCGCCGCGATCAGCGCCGATGGGTCAAAAGGCCCTCGTCGGATTCATCCACCTGTCAGATAATGACTACAGAAGCGACACAGGAGCAAAACGTGACCTGGGTACTTGTCGCAGTGGGCGTCTTCCTTCTACTCGCGGTGATCGGCTACTTGATGGGTCCGCCGCCGGGAGCAAGACGGATGAATGCTCGCGACCACGACCTCCTTTCGGAACAGCAGAGACAGGGTCTTCGACCGAGCTCGTTCTGGTAACGGTGCGGGCAACAGGGTCGATGGCTCCGGGGGACGGGACGTCCAGCCCATCAAGTTCCGTTTAGTTGGTGCCGTGAACGGGTGAGCCCTCGTTGAAGGCGGCCCAGGCGAACCAGAACTCGTTCTGGTGCAACGCGGTTTCCAGCTGTGTACCCGCCAGCGGGCCTTCGATGCCCTCGCCGAAGAGGGTCCAAGTGGTCCCCGTCTCGGTATCGACGAACGTATCTACGCCGGCTGGCGCGAACGTCAACACCTGATCTCCGACCGTGGACAAGAAGGCGATGCCGGTCCCGATCTCCTGCCCCTCACCCGGTCGCACCGAGTCAAAGTTGTCGGTAGCGCCGGTGTCCGCCCACCACACCGTGATCGGCGTCCCGGCCAACTCGTCGTTGGCGACCGGGCTCTCACTGAGCACGCTAAAGGGATAAGCCTTGGTGGTCTCACCGACCCGGACTCCGACGACCCGCTCGAGGGCCGGGAAGCGTGGATCGATCTCGTCGCTGAAGAACCGCCCAGACGGGCCGCCCTGGCTGGTGTACCCGACGTAGCCGTTGCTCCCGTAGCTGGATCCAGACCCGGTGTCTCGAGATAGCACCTCACTGTCGGGATGGATCGCCTTGAAGTCGGCCCAGGTAACGGTTGCCGTGGGCAAGAACTTCAGCTGGGTACCGGCGAGATCACCGACGATGCCCTCGCCGGTGATCTGCTGCCACAGCGACACCGTGGCGTCGTCCCACATCACGAGGTCCGACTTACGCAACAGACCGGACACACCGAACCGGAGCA
>CAXMOL010000050.1:0-3051 GCA_964194935.1 uncultured Kiloniellaceae bacterium | reverse complement strand
ACGATCGGTCTCCTGACGACGCCTACCTGTTTGGCTGGGTGTGGGAGTACCCGATCAAGGCGCTTCTCGAGGAAGCGATCGCATCCGGGGATTTGACCCGGGGCAACGTCGCATCCATTGCCGAAGGCCTTACCGGCGTCTCGTATGACGGGATTCTCCCGGAACGTGGCTACACCGGTTCGGCGGACAGTCAGGTTGTTCGGTCGTCGTTGGTCTTCAAAGTGGATCCAACTACGCCTGACGGGCTGACCCCGCAGACACCTGTGTTCACGAGCGAGATTGCGGCTGGGTACGATCTCGCAGCACCCTGCATCGGCTAGCCGATTAGGCAATTGAGTGATGAAGGGGCGGTCCCATCCGGGACCGCCCCTTCTCTATGCCCGCCCGGACGTTTGCCCCTATTACGACTCCCGCTTTGAGTGAGCTGTGGCGTTTAGTGCCCGACGATTGGTTGGATCACTCTCCCCTCTGAGGGGAGTCAATCGGCCGCAGGCCGATTGGTGGGGGGACTCAGTCGCGGCAATCGCGCTGCCTATCGGACGCACACCGACTCGGCGAATTGACCCACAAGACCCATGATCGAGTGGCTACACAACCTGGCGCAACCACCTGGTGACAGGCCGTTATGACATACAAGAGGGGTTGGCCTGATAGAGACGAACACCGGATACCCCCCACCAGCTCGCTTCGCTCGCTGACTCCCCCCAAAGGGGAGAGTGGTCAGAAGAGAACCGTCGGCCCGATCGCACAACCCGACACTCTTGAGGAGAAGTCAATCGGCCGCAGGCCGATTGGTGGGGGGTTGCTGCTTCGTTCCTCCCCCTCAGGGGGAGGTGGCACCGGCGAAGCCGGTGACGGAGGGGGTCACGGCGATTCCAGTCCCCGTTATCCGAATCTCTTCTGAACACCCCCCCGGTGAGAGGGAGTCACCGGCCGAGGGCCGATTGCGACCCGCTACCCGCCGAATCCTCTCGGCGCTTTAGGGGCGAAGGCCGTTCCCAGGTTTCCGTCGAATGCGCCTGTGCCCATGCCAGCCGCATATCGATAGAGGGCCGTCTGGAAGATTCCGTTTAGGGCGGCCAACACCAGAGAAGTGAGCAGGATCCAGCCGACACCGATCGCGATGGCCACGATGGTGGCCGCGCCGCCGGCGCTTATCCCGAGCCAGATGACCGCAATGGCAGGGATTGCGAGAATGAAGCCGAGGAGCCCGAATCCGACCTGGGCGGCTACGTTCTCGCCCCAGGACCGCTTGAACAACGAACCCGACCGCTTGATGGCTTCGGTGACTCCGAGATCCTCGATGACCAGAACCGGGATGACGAGGAACGTGACCAGCGACCAGGCGAGGCCAACAAGGCCGATGACGATGCGTCCTACAAATCCGGCTCTTTCTTCGAGGCTGCGCAGAATGACCGAAACAGTCGCCGAGACGATTGCCCAGGGGAGGATTCGGTGGATCTTGCCGAGTGCTCCCCTGATCGCGCTTCCCACCGTGGGATCTCCTCCGTCCATCCGCTCGTTGGCAGCATGCACCAGCGCCGCGTTGAAGAAGATCGTGATAAAGGCCAGCGTGACATAGGCGACGGCCATGATCACGTAGTCG
The DNA here is from genome assembly GCA_964194935.1 of uncultured Kiloniellaceae bacterium. Lineage (GTDB taxonomy): Bacteria > Actinomycetota > Acidimicrobiia > Spongiisociales > UBA11373 > JACZWZ01. Next base: position 1,445 of record CAXMOL010000050.1, on the reverse strand, counting down.
GCGCCGCCCAAGTCGCAAGCGTTCTCGGACCCGACAGAGTCGGCACAGCTGCTGAGGATCGGCCATAGGAACGAAACGGCGACGATGACCGTTGCGATCAAAGACAGGACCGGAAGCAACACGAGTTCTTTGTCGGCCTTTAGGACTCGCCAGGACGATCCGGCTAGTTCGAATGTGCGGCTTATCCGACCCATGAAATGCAGTGTACGAGGTGGCGGGTACGATCCCTTGGCTCATCGACGAGACCTATGAACGAAACGACCACGACCGAGATGACGAGAACACGCGGCCCGCGCTGGCCGTATGTACTCGCGCTCGTTTTTCTCGCCGCCGGGCTCTTCGTGCTGCTCGTTTGGCCGGTAAAGCTCCCCTATTTTGCGATGTCTCCCGGGCCGGTCGAGGCGACGACGGACCTGGTCACGATCTCGGACAGAGAGTCTTTTGAGTCGGCCGGCGAGCTCTACATGCTCACCGTTGGCCTGCGGGAGGTAAACGCATTCGAATGGTTCGAGGCGCAGTTCCTGGATGAACGTGTCGATTTGATAGCTCGTGAGGTGATTCGGCCATCGGGAGTCAGCCAGGAGGAGGTCACCCGAACCAACCTTGCAGCGATGGACGAATCCATCGACACCGCGGTGTTCGTGGCTCTTGAACATCTTGGTTTCGACGTCGGGTTCATCGGTGAGGGAGTTGAGGTTCTTCAGGTCGTCGAAGATGCCGCAGCGTTCGGCATCCTGGAGGTTGGAGATCGATACACGGTGGTGGAGGGAGTGGAGGTCCGAACCTCCGAGCAGGCAGCGACGGTCATCCGTTCATTTGCAATCGGCGACACGATCACACTCATCGGTACCAGGGATGGCGAGTCGTTCGAGGCCGAGATCACGCTTGGACCGCACCCCGACCTCGAAGGAGCCCCGATGGTCGGTGTGGTTTTCGACACGGTGAACCTCAGCCTCGATCTGCCGGTCGCCGTTGAAGTGGACTCTCGCAACATAGGTGGACCTTCGGCTGGTTTGACCTACGCACTCACGGTCATCGATCTGTTGACACCTGACGACCTGACCAGAGGCCATGTGATCGCCGGCACCGGCACGATCCGGTTTGACGGCACCGTCGGTGCAATCGGCGGCGTTCGGCAGAAGGTGTTTGCCGCTCGTGGCATCGGTGCCGAACTCGTATTTGTACCTAGCGCCAACTACGACGACGCCGTGACCGCTTCAGGAGATGGGATAGAGATCGTGGCTGTAGACACCCTGCAGGACGCGTTGAATCATCTGGCAGAACTGGAAGCCGTCTCTCTGGTGGCCGCGGCGGGTTGATATTGCATCGTGCAGGCGGATTCCGACGGGTACCCTCGTGCCATGGCCGACGATGAAATCGGTCCCGATTACCTGACCACGCGAGGCGTTCCTTCGTCCCGGCGCGGCTACGACAAACGGGTGGTT
>CAXMOL010000049.1:0-2003 GCA_964194935.1 uncultured Kiloniellaceae bacterium | reverse complement strand
CTTCCAGGTCCGTCGCCGATCGACCAAAGGGGTCGGCATCGGCCATTCGCCCCAGGATCTCCTTGAAAGAGCCCTGGTCCGTCCCGGCGATAACGGCGGTCATACCGCTGATCAGGAGCGCCTCGGGATCGCGGCCGGCCTCTGCTGCGGCGCCACGAGCTGCGGCGATCCGACTGGTCGACTCGGCCGTCGGCCGCGGGACGAAGTTGAACTCGTCTGCGTAGGTGCCGGCCAATCGTGGGGTGCGCACCGGTCCTTGTCCTCCGACGATGATCGGCAATGTTCCGGTGGGGCGGGGGTGCACCTCGACCTCGTCGAGCTTGTAGTACTCGCCGCGGTATGGCCCTTGCTCGCGGCCGAACGCATGGTGGAGATAGGCGAGACCTTCTTCCAGGCGTTCGAAGCGTTCGTTCTGATCGAAGAACTCCAGACCGAAATTGGCGTGCTCGAGTTCCATCCACCCCGTGCCGACCCCGAGCCGGAGTCGCCCCCCCGACATTTCGTCGATGGTTGCAGCCATCTTTGCGATCACGCTCGGATGACGGAAGGTGATCGGACTGACCAGCACCACGAGGTCGAGTCGCTCAGTATCTCGGGCCAGACCGGCAAGAGCGGCAAACGCATCAGTGGCATGGGGCGCGGCGACGCCTTCGAATGAGTAGTGATCCGAGCGGGCAAAGGCATCGAGTCCGGCTCGCTCGGCCCAAGTTGCCAGGTCGAGCTGCGTCTCATACGTCATTCCAAGCTGTGGCTCTGTCATCAACCCGAATTGCATCTCGGATCCTTTCAGATCTGGGGTGGACACACTTTGTCACGTCAGCGGAGGGGATCGCGACCGGCACTACGCTCGTCAGCGACTTCTTGGCTGGAGGATCTTGGGATGAATTTCGCGTTCAGCGACGAGCAGGAGATGCTGCGCGATACCGCGCGACGCTTCCTGGACGACAAGGCTGGATCTGAAGTAGTGCGTCGATTGATGGAGAGCGATTCCGGATTCGACGAGGAGCATTGGCAGGAGATCGCCGCTCAGGGCTGGCAGGCCATGACCATTCCAGAGGAGTACGGCGGTGTCGGGTTCTCGTTTATGGAACAGGCGATCCTCATGGAGGAGATGGGACGGTCTCTGTTCCCGTCGCCGTATCTGTCTTCCGTCGTCCTGGGGGCCGAATTGGTTCTTACCGCGGGCACCGAGGAGCAGAAGCAGTCGCTCCTCCCGGCGGTGGCGGCTGGTGAGGTTCGGCTTGCGGTTGCTCACCTGGAGCCCGTCGGGCGATGGGATGCGTCCGGACTCGAGATGACAGCTACCCGAGACGGCGATGAGTTGGTACTCGACGGCACCAAGTCGTTTGTGATCGACGGGCATACCGCGCACACCCTCATCGTCGTGGCTCGCACGGACCCGGTGTCGTCGGGGCAAGACGGAATCAGCCTGATCTTGGTCCCGGGCGATGCGGACGGCGTTGTGTCGAGACGGGTCGAGACGATGGACCAGACCCGCAAGCAGGCGGAGGTCACCTTTGCCGGAACCCGGGTTCCGATTACCGCCGTTCTCGGAGCCGATGGATCAGGTTGGGCGGCGCTGGAGCGTACGTTGAGCCGTGCCGCGGTCGCTCTTGCCTTCGAACAGGTCGGCGGGGCCCAGCAGTGCCTCGACATGTCGGTCGACTACGCCAAGGTGCGGGTTCAGTTTGGTCGGCCAATCGGGTCGTTCCAGGCGGTCAAGCACAAATGCGCTGACATGCTCGTGGAGATCGAAGCCGCCAAGTCGGCTGCCTACTACGCGGGTTGGGCCATCGCAGTCAATGACGCAGACCTCGACATCGCAGCATCGCTCGCTAAGTCGTATTGCTCAGAGGCCTACAGCCACGCCGCTGGGGAGAGCATCCAGATATTTGGCGGCATCGGATTTACCTGGGAGCACGACGCCCACCTGTACTTCAAGCGCTCCAAGAGCGATGAGCTGATGTTCGGAACCCCATCGGCGCATCGCATGAAGCTGGCCG
>CAXMOL010000048.1:0-15557 GCA_964194935.1 uncultured Kiloniellaceae bacterium | reverse complement strand
GCTGATTGGCCTCACCAATGGACTGGCCATCGGAATGCTCTCCGGGATGATTGCCGCAGGGTTTACAGGGGAAGCCAAGATCGGATTCGTGATCGGGCTGGCGACGCTGATCAATCTGATCATCGCCAATTTCGTCGGGAGCGGCATCCCGGTGCTGCTGGCCAGGTTCGGGCAAGATCCAGCGCTGGCCTCCAATATCTTCATGACGATGATCACCGACCTGGTCGGTTTCGGAGGGTTCCTGGCAATCGCCACCGGACTGCTGTAACGCGTAATCCGTAACCCCCCACCAATCGGCCTGCGGCCGATTGACTCCCCCCAGAGGGGAGAGTGATCCAATCATCCGTCGGACACTAAACGCGACAGACCACTCAAGGGGGAGTGGTTTCTCGGAAAACGGGAAACGGGAAACGGTCTCGCCCCCCACCAATCGCCTCCGGCGTTTGACTCCCTCCTCAGGTGCCGGGTTGTGCGATAGGACCGACGGTTCTGTTCTGAACACTCTCCCCTTTGGGGGGAGTCAGCGTAGGGAAGAGCGCCGCCGCTTTGGGCGGCTCCTTCATGCGGAGGCGGCTCGAGGCCGAACAGGACTCGAACGCTGGAGCTAGATACGCAGCGAGCTGGTGGGGGGCATCCGGTGTTCGTCTCTATAAGACCAGCACATCTTGTATGTCGTGACGGCCTGTCACCAAGTGGTTGCGCCAGGTTGTGTAGCCACTCGATCATGCGTCTTGTGGGTCAGTTCGCCGAGTCGGTGTGTGTCCGATCCGCAGCGCGATTGCCGCTACTTGGTGAGTTCCCCCCACCAATCGGCCTGCGGCCGATTGACTCCCCCCAAAGGGGAGAGTGATTCTCCTGACTGATGACTGACGACCGATGACTGATGACTGATGACTCCCAAAACGTGCCTCACCCCGCCGATCGGGCGGGGTGAGAGCGCTCAACGCACGCGAGCATTGATCTATTCGTCGGTGGCGGCCTCGCCGTCCTCTTCTTGGGTGCCGAGGCTGGCAAGCCACTCGGCCGGGTTGGCAGGCAGCGCATCCTCATCGAGTTCCGGCGACACCCCGTCGCCAAAGAGACCGAGTGCGGACACCACGGTCGCATCCGGGAGCGAGGGCTGCACCGTTTGGTACTGGTCGGCTCCGGTGCCGGCCGGAATCAGCTTGCCGATGATGACATTCTCCTTGAGGCCGCGTAGGAAGTCGGACCTTCCCTGTAGTGCCGCCTCGGTGAGGACACGTGTCGTCTCCTGGAATGAAGCTGCCGATAGCCACGAGTCGGTAGCGAGGGATGCCTTCGTGATCCCCATCAGTTCCGGTCGGGCTTCGGCAGGTGCCTTGCCTTCGCCGACCAGCTGACGATTGAGCTCGCGGAACCCTTGAGCATCCACCAGTTCCTGCGGGAGATAACTGGAATCGCCCGGGTTCACGACCCGGACTCTGCGCAGCATCTGACGGACGATGATCTCGATGTGCTTGTCGGCGATGTCGACGCCCTGACTCCGGTACACCTCTTGTACCTCGTCGACGAGATACTGCTGGGTCGCTCTGACACCCATGATCTCCAGAACTTCCTTCGGATCGAGTGGACCGGCCGTGAGCGGTGTGCCCGGCTCGACGGTCTCGCCCTCTTTGACCTTGAGGTTGGAGAAGCGGGAGATCGAGTACTCGCGTTCTTCGTCATCTTTGGCCCCTGTGATCACAATGCGGCGACCGTCTTCGTCGTCGACGATCGCGATCGTTCCGCCGATTTCGGAAATCGGAGCCTTCCCCTTCGGGCTGCGGGCCTCAAACAGCTCGGTCACCCGCGGCAGGCCGTGGGTGATGTCCTCGCCGGCGACGCCACCCGTGTGGAAAGTACGCATGGTGAGCTGGGTTCCCGGCTCACCGATCGACTGAGCCGCCATGATTCCGACCGCTTCCCCCGCTTCGACCATCCGCCCGGTGGCGAGGCTGAGGCCGTATGAGGCCTGGCTCACACCATGGCGGGAGGTATCGGTGAGCGGTGAACGCACTCGGACCTCGGTCACTTCGGCGGCGGCATTGATTGCCACCATCGCGTCACGATCGACGAGCTCGCCTGCACGCAGCTTGATCCCGGCCTTCGTCCCAACCAAAGAACGACCGATCTTGACGTCCTCAGCGAGGATGCGGCCGAATATGCGGCTCCGGAGATGGCGGTACGGCTCGCCACTGTCATCCTTGACCGGGATCGAGATACCGGGGTCCTCGGACTCCTGATCGTGGACGAGGACCTCCTGCGACACATCGACCAGTCGACGGGTCAAATAGCCAGAGTCGGCCGTCCTCAACGCGGTATCGGCTAGACCCTTGCGAGCACCGTGGGTCGAGATGAAGTACTCAAGGACCGACAGTCCCTCACGGAAGTTCGCCTTGATCGGGCGAGGAATGATGTCGCCCTTCGGGTTTGCGACCAGACCACGCATGCCGGCGATCTGCCTGACCTGCATGATGTTTCCACGCGCCCCGGAACGAACCATCATGTCGATCGGGTTGAACCGGTCGGCTTCGAGGCTCACCACCATGGCGTCCTTCACCTTGTCGGTCGCCTCGGTCCAGATCTCGATCAGCTCCTGGCGGCGCTCATCATCGGTGATGATCCCCTGCAGGAACAGCTCCTCAACCTTGGCGGCCCGGGCCTCATATTCCTCGAGGATCTTTGGCTTGTCGGGGGGCGTCTTTACGTCCTCGAGCCCGATTGTGAGTCCAGAGCGGGTGGCAAACGTGAACCCGAGAGTCTTCACCGAGTCAAGGAAACGCTGTACCTGCCCCTTGTCATACCGACCGATCACTTCTTCGATCAAGTTCCGAATATCCGACTTGAGCACCACGCCGTTGATATACGGGAAGTCAGTCGGTAGCGCCGTGTTCAGCAGAGCACGCCCAAATGTGGTGTCGAACGGCTTGGAGCCATCAACCGGCTCGTCCGGGATGAGGTCCCCAAGGTGGTCGTTCAACTCGGCGTACAGATCAGGGTCACCGGCGAGGTCTCCAACCCGCAGCTTGATCGGCGCCTGGAGTCCGATTTCGCCCAGGTCGTAGGCCATCTGTGCTTCTTCGATATCGGCGAACATCCGGCCGGCACCAATCTTGTCCTCGATCATTTCCGACATGTAGTACACCCCGATGACCATGTCTTGGCCGGGAGTGACGATCGGGCGTCCGCTGGCCGGGGACAACACATTGTTGGTCGAAAGCATCAGCACGCGAGCCTCGGACTGAGCCTCGGCAGACAGCGGAAGGTGCACGGCCATCTGGTCACCGTCGAAGTCGGCGTTGAACGCCTCACAAACGAGTGGGTGGATCTGAATCGCCTTGCCCTCGACGAGAATCGGCTCGAACGCCTGAATTCCCAAACGGTGCAGGGTGGGGGCGCGGTTCAATAGCACCGGGTGTTCCTGGATCACGTCGGCAAGCACGTCCCACACCTGGGGACGATGCCTTTCCACCATCCGCTTCGCAGCCTTGATGTTCTGCGCCAGATCGAGATCGACGAGTCGCTTCATCACAAACGGCTTGAACAGTTCCAGCGCCATCGCCTTAGGAAGGCCGCACTGATGCAGCTTCAGCTGGGGACCGACGACAATCACGGAACGGCCGGAGTAGTCGACTCGCTTACCGAGCAGGTTCTGACGGAACCGACCCTGCTTGCCCTTGAGCATGTCGCTGAGCGACTTGAGCGGGCGGTTGCCCGGGCCCGTCACCGCACGGCCGCGTCGACCGTTGTCGAACAGGGCGTCCACAGCCTCCTGCAGCATCCGCTTTTCGTTATTCACGATGATCTCGGGTGCACCGAGATCGAGCAGGCGCTTCAGGCGATTGTTGCGATTGATCACACGGCGATAAAGATCGTTCAGGTCGCTGGTAGCGAATCGCCCACCGTCGAGCTGCACCATCGGGCGAAGATCCGGAGGGATCACCGGGACCGCATCGAGAATCAGCGACTGGGGGCTGTTTGTCCCCTGCTGGAAGGGGGTGACGACCTTCAGGCGCTTGGTAGCGCGCTGGCGCCGCTGCATCGACTTGGCCTCGAGGTCTTCCTTGAGCTTGTCGATCTCGGCGTCGAGGTCGAGACGCCCGAGCAGATCCTTTATCGCCTCTGCGCCCATCGCTCCGACGTAATAATCCTCATAGCGATCGTGAATCTCCCGCCAGAGCTGCTCCGACTCGACCAGATCCTTGACCTTCATACCGCGGAAGAAATCGAATGCTTCGCGCACGAGCTCTTCTTCGTACTCACTGCGCTCGCGCCGATCCTTGATCTCGCGCTCGGCTTCACGCCGCGCCGCTGAGATCTCCTGGGTTTTGGCACCGGCATCCTCCATCTGCTTCAGCTCTTGCTCGAGCCGCTCCAAACGGGCCGTCTCCCAATTGGTGAAGTCGCCCTGTACGAGGGTGATCTCCGTCTCCATCGCCTCTTCGAGTTCACCGAGATCCTTATCCCGCTTCTCGAAGTCGACATGGGTGACGAGGTAGGCAGCGAAATAGATGACCTTCTCGAGGTCCTTCGGAGACATGTCGAGCAGGTATCCCAATCGGCTCGGGACGCCCTTGAAGTACCAGATGTGGGTAACCGGAGCGGCAAGCTCGATGTGACCCATGCGCTCACGCCGCACCTTGGAACGGGTCACCTCGACGCCACAACGCTCACAGATGATTCCGCGGAAACGCACCCGCTTGTACTTGCCGCAGTAGCACTCCCAATCGCGGGTCGGACCAAAGATCCGCTCATCGAACAGGCCGTCCTTTTCAGGCTTCAGAGTGCGGTAATTGATCGTCTCTGGCTTCTTTACCTCGCCGTGAGACCACCCTCGGATCTGATCACCGGTCGCCAGGTCGATCTTGAGCTCGTCAAAAAACTGGGCCACCCGCGCTCCTCGTCTCGTTCAACTTCGTGTTCATTCGTGAAATCAGTCTTCGGCGCGTTCAGGACGCGAGATGTCGATGCCGAGCGACTCCGCCGTGCGGAATGCGTCCTCGTCGAGTTCACGGAGCTCGACCTCTTCACCAGCCGAGAGCATCTCGACGTTGAGGCACAGGCTCTGCATCTCCTTGATCAGGACCTTGAACGACTCGGGAATCCCGGGCTCCGGAATGTTCTCGCCCTTTACGATCGCCTCGTACACCTTTACGCGGCCTCGCACGTCATCGGACTTGATCGTCAGCAGCTCCTGGAGCGCATATGCAGCTCCATACGCCTCAAGTGCCCAGACCTCCATCTCTCCGAACCGCTGGCCACCGAACTGGGCCTTTCCGCCCAGTGGCTGCTGCGTGATCATCGAGTACGGGCCTGTGGAGCGGGCGTGGATCTTGTCGTCAACCAGGTGGAGCAGCTTCAGGATGTAGATGTATCCGACGGTGATCGGGGAATCGAACGGCACACCCGACCGGCCGTCCATCAACATCGCCTTGCCGGTCCCGTCGACCATCTGGGTCCCGTCCTCATTGGGAAGAGAATTCTCCAGCACCTTGATGATCTCTGTCTCGTTGGCGCCGTCGAATACCGGAGTGGCAACGTTGGTCCACGGTTTCGCACCCTTGGAAGCAAGGGTGTCGCCGGGGTATTCGCTCCAACCCTGCGCTGCCGCCCATCCGAGATGGGTTTCGAGCACCTGGCCGAGGTTCATACGCGATGGAACTCCGAGCGGACTCAGGATGATGTCCACCGGCGTGCCGTCGGCCAGGAAGGGCATGTCCTCTTCGGGCAGGATCTTGGCGATCACGCCCTTGTTGCCGTGGCGTCCGGCCAACTTGTCACCCTCTGAGATCTTGCGCTGCTGAGCGACATGGACCCTGACGAGCTCATTCATGCCCGGTGGCAATTCGTCACCTTCGTCACGTCGGAACACCTTCACGTCGATCGCCTTGCCACGCTCACCGTGAGGCACCTTGAGCGACATGTCGCGAACCTCGCGTGCCTTCTCGCCAAAGATCGCACGGAGCAGTCGTTCTTCCGGAGTCAGCTCGGTTTCACCCTTGGGGGTCACCTTGCCGGTGAGGTAGTCACCAGGACCGACCTCGGCTCCGATGCGAATAATTCCTTCTTCATCGAGATCGCGCAGAACCTCTTCGGCCACGTTGGGGATATCCCTCGTGATCTCCTCGGCCCCCAGCTTGGTGTCACGGGCCTCGATCTCATGCTCGTCAATATGGATCGATGTGAGCACATCGTCCTTAACGAGCCGTTCCGAAATGATGATGGCGTCCTCATAGTTGTGGCCCTGCCACGACATAAAGGCCACGAGCAGGTTCTTGCCGAGGGCCAACTCACCTTGTTCGGTGGATGGACCGTCGGCAATGGGTTGGCCCACCTTGACAGTGTCGCCCTCGGCAACCAGAACCTTCTGGTTGATCGAGGTCCCCTGGTTGGACCGAACGAACTTCTTGAGTTCGTGCACAACCCGGCGATTGCCGTTCTTGACCACGATGTGATTGCCTGTGACCTCGATCACTTCACCGTCGGCTTCGGCAACCACGATGTCCCCTGAATCAAGTGCAGCCCTGGCCTCGACTCCGGTGCCCACCAGAGGAGCACTCGAGGACAACAGCGGAACCGCCTGCCTCTGCATGTTGGAACCCATCAGGGCGCGGTTCGCATCGTCGTGCTCGAGGAAGGGGATCAGCGACGTGGCTACTGAGACGACCTGCTTCGGCGAGACGTCCATGTAGTCGACGTCCTTCGGCGACACGTAATCGACGTCGCCACCGCTACGTCGCACCAACACTCGGGCGGCCGCAAAGGAGCTGTTCTCCTTCAAAGGAGCATTTGCCTGGGCGATTACGAAGCGTTCTTCTTCGCGAGCTGTGAGGAAGTCGATCTTGGTCGTGACCACGCCCTTGACGACTCGGCGGTATGGGGTTTCGATGAAGCCGAAGCGGTTTACCTGCGCATACGACGCCAGTGACCCGATCAGCCCAATGTTGGGGCCCTCCGGTGTTTCGATCGGGCACATCCGCCCGTAATGCGACGAGTGAACGTCGCGCACCTCGAAGCCGGCGCGTTCACGAGAGAGACCACCCGGTCCCAGCGCCGAAAGACGCCGGCGATGGGTCAACCCGGCGAGCGGGTTGGGCTGATCCATGAACTGGCTCAGCTGGCTCGTCCCGAAGAACTCCTTGATGGATGCCACCACCGGCCGGATGTTGATCAGCGTCTGCGGAGTGATCGCCTCAGGATCCTGAGTCGTCATCCGCTCGCGCACCACCCGCTCGAGTCTGGTCAGCCCGACTCGAATCTGGTTCTGGATGAGCTCTCCGACGGTACGGATACGCCGATTGCCGAAATGGTCGATGTCGTCGGGACGATGACCTTCCTTGCCCTCGCGCAGGCCGATCAAGTAGCGCAGCGAGTCGAGGATGTCCTCTTGCGACAACAGACCCAGCTCGCGTTCGCGATACGTCGCCATGTCATCGAGTTCGTCCAACGCCATTACTGCATGCTTTTCGGCAGGCGTGTTGACGTGATCCCACTTGTCGTTGGCCTTGCGAACCACGTCACCGCGGCACTCGATGCAGCGGGGGAATCGCTCGTTCAGCTTGTAGCGACCGACGCGAGTCAGGTCGTAGCGCTTCGGGTTGTAGAACAACGTATTGATGAGGCCGCGGGCGGACTCGATCGTGGTCAGCTCGCCAGGACGCAGCTTGCGGTAAAGGTCGAGGAGCGCCTCTTCCCGATCCTCGGTGGGATCCTTCTCCAGCGTGTTACGGATCAACTCGGAGCCATCGAATAGTTCGAGGATCTCCTCATCCGTCTGCGCAAAGTCGAGTGCCCGCAGAAATGTGCTGACCATTTGGCGACGCTTGCGGTCGACGCGGACGCCGACCGTGTCCTTCTTGTCGATGTCGAACTCGAGCCACGCCCCCCGACCCGGGATCATCTTCGAGCTGTGCAGCATCTTGTCAGACGTCTTGTCGCGATCGGAGGCGAAATACACACCCGGCGAACGCACCAACTGGCTGACTACGACGCGCTCTGTGCCGTTGATGATGAAGGTCCCGTTGGGCGTCATCATCGGGAAATCGCCCAAGAACACCTGCTGCTCCTTGATCTCGCCGGTCTGGCGATTCATGAAGCGAGCGGTGACGAAGAGCGGGCGCGAGTAATTGGTGTCGCGTTCCTTTGCCTCTTCGATTGGCATCGTCGGATCCTCGAACCGGTGATCGGTGAGCTCAAGGGCCAACGAGCCGGTGAAGTCCTCAATCGGTGAAATCTCTTCGAAGATCTCCTTGAGCCCGCGCTCTAGGAACCAATTGAACGACTCGGTTTGAACTGAAAGCAGATTAGGGAGAGGAAGTACTTCTGGGATTTTGGCGAACGACAGGCGATCGGTACGCGCACGAACCAAAGGGCGCTCCTCCTCGATTGATCAAACGGGCTGGGGATTTTCTGGAACCCTTACATGCCAGGTTTTACAGACGGCAAGAAACCAGGATAGCACGCGGCTACCCCGGCTCGGCCTGGCCGGCTTTTCCAGAAGACCCCCTGTGGTGTCTCCAACTATGTGGGGTAAGGATACAGCAGCGCGGGTCTATGTCAATGTCTAAAAGCATGCCCGGGCCGTTTCCGGTTTCCCGATTCCGGATGGACGATCGGAGCTGGGCGATCACCGAGTTCAGATTGGCGGGCAATCACTTCACGGGAATCGCCTTCGGCAGCGGCTAGTCCGGCAGATCGGGCATCGGACCACCGGCGAGGCTCTACCGTTGGCACATGCTCGGGCCCATCCTCTTTCCACTCGGTTTTGGCATTGCCGGATGGATTGCGGCCGATGGTGCGGGGCTCACGGTCGGAATCGGCGTCGGTGTCCTGGTGACCGTGGCCATCGTCGCCGGCGCAGCATGGTGGGCCAACACGATTGGATCGCTGCTCGAACCCGAGGATGCGCTCGCCAACGCTCCACGACCTCCGCTATTCGGCTCGCTGTGCGATTGGGTGTACGACCGCGTGATCAGAAGTAGCGAATAGCGACCAGCAATCAGCTAGGCAGTCAATGGCTGATCGCTCATTGCCTATCGCCCATTGCTCCCCAAGACGCGAGAACGGGACGAACTCTCGCCCGTCCCGTTCCTGAACGCGTTGCGCTCGTTTGTTACTTGAGTTCGACCATCGCGCCGGCGGCCTCAAGGGCCTCCTTCGCCTTATCGGCGGCTTCCTGGTCGACACCTTCGAGGACCGCACTCGGTGCATCGTCCACGACAGCCTTTGCCTCTTTCAATCCGAGACTCGTGATGGTACGAACTTCCTTGATCACCTGAATCTTCTTATCGCCTACGGCCATAAGCATTACGTCGAACTCGGACTGCTCCTCGGCATCCGCGGCACCCCCGGCGGCAACCGCCACGGCGGCGACCGGCGCAGCCGCGGTCACGTCGAACTTCTCTTCGAACGCCTTCAGGAACTCGGAGAGTTCGAGAACGGTCATCGTCTCGAAGACTCCGAGCAGTTCATCACTGCTGAGCTTGGTAGCCATTGCTATTCCTCCTCGGCCGTTTCGGCCGTTTCATCATCGGTAGTCGCCTGCGGAGCCTCGTCGGAGGCCTCGTCGGCAGGGTCATCGCTCAAGTCTTCGGTCGCCTCGGCCTCAGGGGCCGGTTCATCAGTTGCGGACTCTTCTTCTGTTGCCTCCGGTGCAGCCTCAGCCTCAGGAGCAGCCTCATCGGCTACTGAATCCTCTGCCGCAGGCTCCTCAGGCATCTCGGCCTCTGGAGCTGCTTCGTCAGCCGTGGATTCTTCGGCAGGCTCTTGGGCTTCCTCAGCCTCAGAAGCCTCTGGCTCAGGGTCGACCGCAGCAGTCTCCTCGGGCGGGAACTTGTCGATGAGCTGCAATATCATCGACGCCAGATTGCGCGGCAGCGCGGCCATCAGGCCCGCCAAACCAGACATCGGCGCCTCAAATGCACCAGCGACCTTGGCGAGCAAGACCTCGCGGGAATCAAGATCGGCCAGCTGCTCAACTCGAGCTGCCGTGAGCGGCTCACCGCTCAGCAATCCACTCTTGAGGATGAGCTGCTCGTGATCCTTCGCAAAATCACGCAGCACCTTGGCGGCGGCAGCCGCTTCCCCGCTCGCAAACGCGAGAGCGGTCGGACCGCTCAGATCCGCAACGAGGTCTTCATGCCCGAGCTCGGTGGCAGCGATGCGAGCCAAAGTCATCTTTACGATCTTTAGTTCGCTACCCGCCGCCCGCAGACCCCGACGGAGTTCTTGCTGCTCTCCCACGGAGAGCCCGGCGTACTCCGCCAGGAAGACCGCTGTCGAGTCTTCGAGACGTTCCTTGATGTCGGCGACCGCCTGGACCTTCTCAGGTCGTGGCATGCCTTCTCCTTACGTTGTTCAGGGGCCGGTGGCCCCCAACAGAAGAACCCCCGACGCGATATCGGCGCGGGGGCTCTGGTAAGCCTGCTCGCAACCTGCGCTGGCGGCCGGGTGGCCTTTATCCCTTTCGGGACCCGCGGTCTCGGGTCGGTAAATACTCTGTTGTGTGCCGCAGCGTACGCTCACCACGATCTCAGGGCAAGACGACAAACGTAGCGCGGAGATCTACTCGGTTTCGAGGTCGTCGAGAGCTGCGACGTCTATCGGAACTCCCACACCCATCGTGGATGACGCCGTCACCCTGCGGATAAAGCGGCCTTTCGCCGCAGACGGCCTGGCGCGGTTCAACTCGACCACCAGTTCGGTCAGGTTCTCGAGGAGCTGCTGTGGCGAGAACGACACCTTGCCTATGGCCACATGCAGGTTCCCGTACCGATCGTTGCGGTATTCGACCTTTCCGGCCTTGAATTCGGAAACGGCCTTGCCGACGTCCTGGGTAACGGTGCCCGCCTTCGGGTTCGGCATTAGCCCACGTGGTCCCAGTGATCGGCCCAACTTGCCGACCTCGGCCATGAGCGAGGGGTGGGCGATCGTGATGTCCCAATCGAGTGCCTGCGACCCGGACTCGATAGCCGCGACGAGTTCAGCGCCGCCGATCAGATCCGCTCCGGCCTCCCCTGCGGCCTTGGCTTCATCGCCGTCGGCAAACGCAGCGACGCGCACCGATTTTCCAGTCCCATGCGGCAGCGAGACCGTGCCACGAACACCCTGTTCCGCCTGTTTGGCATCGATACCCAGCATGAATGCCACTTCGACCGTCTCGTCGAAGGATGCGGTCGCTATCTCTTTTACGAGAGCGAGAGCAGCGTCCGGCGCGTACGCGCCGTCTCTATCAACCCTTGCTACCGATGCAGCGCGTTTCTTACCCATTGCTTCATCTCCTCGTGGTCCTGGCGGGGTTCTCCCCTCCCACTATCTGTTCGTCTCTGTTGCCGAGAACAACCTCAACCTTCGACTGTTATCCCCATCGATCGAGCCGTGCCCTCGACGATCTTCATAGCTGCGTCGAGGTCGTTGGCGTTGAGATCCGGCATCTTGGTCTCGGCAATGTGCTTCACCTGAGCCCGAGTCACTGAACCCACGATCTCGGTGTGCGGAGTCGGTGATCCCTTCTCCAGACGGGCAGCCTGGCGCAGCATCACTGCTGCCGGTGGAGTCTTGGTGATAAACGTAAAACTGCGATCTTCGTAGATCGTGATTTCGACCGGGATGATCGTCCCGGTCTGGCTCTCCGTGGTGGAGTTGTATGCCTTTACGAAGTCCATGATGTTCACACCGTGCTGACCGAGCGCCGGTCCCACCGGTGGGGCAGGACTGGCCTGCCCGGCAGGAATCTGCAGCTTCAGCATCGCGGCTACCTTCTTGCGACCCATTGCGGATTCTCCTTGTGACTTCCTAGAACTTCTGAATCTGTTCGAAGTTGAGTTCAACCGGCGTCTCGCGACCGAAGATGTCTACGAGCACCCGAACCTTCGACTGATCCATATTGATGTCTTCAATGATTCCGTTGAAATCGGCAAATGGGCCGTCGACGACCCGCACGGTCTCGCCAACTTCCCAATCCGGCTTGAAGCGCGGAGCCTTCTTCTCTTCATCCTTACGCACCCCGAGGATTCGTTCGACCTCACGGCGTGGCAGCGGAGTCGGTTTCGTTCCCGAACCGACGAACCCGGTGACCCCCGGCGTATTGCGCACCACGCCCCACGAGTCATCGTCCATGTACATCCGCACCAGGATGTAACCCGGGAACTGCTTGCGATCCACCGTGACCTTGCGCCCCGACTTGATCTCGACGACCTCCTCCATCGGAATCACGATGTCAAAGATCGAATCCTCCATATGCATCGATTTGATGCGGGTGCCGAGATTTGCCTGCACTTTGTTCTCGTAACCACTGTACGAATGCACCACGTACCAACCGCCGGGAAGGTCGTAGGGGCTGGCTGGCGGAAGGGCCTCTTCGGCCTCCTCGTCTTCGCCCTCCTCTTCGCCGTCTCCTTCGACAACGGCGCCTGGTGTCGTTTCGGCTTCGGCAGGTTCGTCTTCCTCGGCCGCTTCGGCTTCGGCAGCGGGACCTGCCTCGACATCGGCTTGTTCGGGTTCCGGCGTCGACTCTTCTACGTCGGGATCAGCGGTGTCGGCGGCGTCATCAACGGCGGGTTCCGTTGTCGAAGAGAAGATCGCCGCGGCAGTCGCTAATGGAGAATCCTCATCGGTTTCGCTGAGGGAGTTTTCGACAGCTGCGGCTGCCTCTTCGAGCGAAGCCTCTACCGGCGCGGCGTCGTCGGAGGCGGATTCTTCGGGCGGAGCCTCGGTGGCGACACCGCTGGTCCGCTCGGCAAGATTGGCAAAGGCCTCGGCCATGATGCCGCTGGTCTCTTCGCCGTCTGCCTCATCTGGGCGTTCAGTGGGTGTTCCGGGTGTTGTCATCTCAGTGCCAGCAACTCCAACACGCCCCTCTTGAGGGTCAGGTCGAGTCCGAAGGTGTACGCGGTGACGAAGGCCGAGGTGATCAGCGTCACGAGGGTGAAGGTGGTCACCTCGCGGCGGCTCGGCCAGGCGACCCGCTTCAACTCGGTACGGACCTCGCCGACGAATTGGAAGAATCCGACACGCTCACGCCGCTTGCGCGCCTGTACCTGGGCGCCGCGTCGATCGCGGGCCCTCTTCTCTTCCTTTTCCTGGAGTCTTCGCAACTCTCTGTTCATGGTGTCCTCGTCGTGGGGGCGATTCGTGCAGCAGGGGCGGAGGGACTCGAACCCCCAACCGCTGGTTTTGGAGACCAGTGCTCTGCCAAATTGAGCTACGCCCCTTTGGGGTGGTCCGTCCCGCGCGCGAGCCTATGGGACGAACGGCGGCATTGTAACTGGGCCACCGGGCTTGAACGCAAAACCAGAAGAGTCGTCAGCCGTCAGTACTCAGTCATTAGTCATCAAATCGCGTCGGTCGGGTCATCCCCGACGCGGGCAGAGCCGCACCGAAGACCGCAACCGAAGACCGAAGACTGAGGACCGGCTTCAGCCCTTGCGCCGGGACCGCCTGCCCAGGATCGCAGCCAGAGTCGCTACCGCCACCCCGATTCCGGTAGCCCAGCGGGCGATGATGCGTCCCAAGAAAGGTCGCCTCGGGTTGGAGGCATCCTGAGGCGGCAGAGTGGCCATGACCTGGGTGTGTAATCCTCCCGGAGCAGGCAGCACTTCACCCTCGAGGCCGCCCAGATCACGCGACACGCCGCGCAGCCGCGCGGAGTCGGCCTGACAGCGAAGACAGTGGCGGCGATGCCCGTCGAACAGAGACCTGAGGCGAGAGCCGTCAGGAATCGCGTTCGAGATACGACAAATGATCCAGCTCACGATGACCCTTCCAACAACACTCGCACTCGCTTTCGGGCTCGATGCAGTCTCACCTTGGCCGTTGTATGAGTAATGCCAAGTTCACGAGACACTTCAGCATGAGACCAGCCGTACACATCGCGCAGCACCAGAACGGCTCGCTGCCCGGGACTCAACTGCTCGATGGCAGTGCGTAAACCGGCTCGCAACTCGATCATCTCTCCTGCCTTTTCCGGGCTGGTGGCATGATCGATCGCCTCGTCATAAACCGAATCATCGAGTTGCTGGGTGTCGTGACGGGCGGCGCGTCTGCGCATCGTCCATGCCGTGTTGACGGTGATTCGGTGGAGCCAAGTCCCCAAGGCAGCCTCGCCGCGGAATCTGGGCATGGCCCGCCATGCCCGGATAAGGGCTTCCTGCGCCACATCAGCGGCAAGGTCGGGCCCGACGAGGCGAACCGCAAGCGTGTACACGGTGTCTCGATACCTCCACACCAGCTCGCCGAAGGCATCCGGGTCTCCCTCTCTCGCCTTCGCGATGAGCTCTTGCTCGTCCTCTTGGACCCGGCGGGAGGTCACTGAGTTACCAATGCGCCGGCGGTGACAAGACGCTTATCTTCTGCAGCAAGTACCAGGTCGAGCTCGGCACCGTCGGCGGTGACGGCACCTACTACCCCGGTCACCCGCGCCGCGGCAGCTGGTCGGAGCGGGCTACGGAATCGAAGTCGTATCGAAGCGAGGACGCCATATCTCCCCGCCAAACGGCCGATCCATGCGGCCATGAGCAGACCATGGACGATCACTCCCCCAAGGCCGGCGGCTCGCGCCGCATCGTGATCGAAGTGGATTGGATTCCAGTCTTCCGATGCGGCCGCATACCTCATGAGGTCGGATCTCGACGCACCACAGCGAAGATCGACAAGCTGCTCGCCTTCGACCGGGAGCTCGAGCCGCCCTTCATCAACATCAGACCGGGGGCGTTCATCGACAGCGGGCTCTTCGATCTCGTCGGTCGCCGCCGCCGCTTGGTCTGACATCAGGAACACAGACGATCCGGTGAGCCACGGGCCCTGGTCCGAGCCTGCCTCGAGCGAGAAGGTGACCAAATGCAATGCTCCCCGCGCTCTCACCGCTTGGACCGTGCCAACCACCCCGATCTCCTCGCCAATGGCGAGTGGGCGCATCCAGGAGAACGACTGTTCGGAGTGAATCAATGACCGGGTAAACGGACGCACCACCTCGTCGTGGAGAAGCGCCGGAGCCGCCGTAAACAGCGCCACATTGGCGAACATCGGAGGAACGGCCTCAACCGCACCAGCATCACCAGTCGCAGACGCAAAAGCAGCGACTCGATCATCGGTCACCGCCAACGGGAACGGGCCGTAGCTCGTTCCGATCAGTTCATCGAGGCCGGACATATCGTGGCCCCCAGGTACTTCAGCGCGTTTCTTTGTGTGGGGTGTGGTCGCGGCACCAGCGGCAGTACTTCTTGAGTTCCAACCGGTCGCGGGTATTGGTCTTGTTCTTTGTTGTGACGTAGTTGCGGCGCTTGCACGTCTCGCAGGCGAGCGTGAGCGGCGGTCGCTTGTCAGAAGCCATATCTAGTCCTCAGTCTCCAGTCGTCAGTCTTCAGTCCTCGGTCGAAGACCGTGACTTGATTCTGCGTGTACGAATTCTCTCCGGCCTTGCCGTTTACTTGTGGATTTTGGTGACGCGGCCGGCGCCGACAGTGCGCCCACCCTCACGAATAGCGAACCGGAGTCCCTCATCCATCGCAATCGGATGAATCAACTCCACCAACATCTCAGTGTTATCACCAGGCATCACC
>CAXMOL010000047.1:0-4923 GCA_964194935.1 uncultured Kiloniellaceae bacterium | reverse complement strand
GGCACGATTTCTGCTCCTCGCAACGCCACCATCACCTTGTGCTCGCCGGCGATGGCGAGGTCGGCGGCCTTGGTGCCAAAGCGGGTTGCCAGGACCCGGTCGAATGCGGTGGGTGTTCCACCGCGTTGTAGGTGGCCGAGGACCGTGACCCGGGTCTCGAATCCGGTCAGCTCTTCCAGGTGGGGAGCGATCTGATAGGCAACGCCACCGAGACGGTCAAAACCGAACGCGTCGGTCTGAAGATCGGTCTTCTCTGGTGGTTCGACGCCTTCGGCTACCACCACGATCGAGTACTTGCGGCCGTGTCGGTGCCGGCGGCGGATGATCTTGGCAACGGCCTCGAGATCGACCGGTACTTCGGGTATGAGGATGGCATCGGCACCCGAGGCGATTCCGGCGTAGACGGCGATCCAACCCTTGGTGCGTCCCATCACTTCGCACAGAATCACCCTGTTGTGCGCCTCTGCGGTGGTGGTGAGGCGGTCGATGGCTTCCGATGCGACTTGGACGGCGGTATCGAACCCGAACGTCAGATCGGTGGCTGCGATGTCGTTGTCGATGGTTTTGGGAACTCCAATGACCTTTACGCCCTCGTCTGCCAACTTCAACGCCGTCTGCAGGGTGCCATCGCCTCCAACGACGATCAATGTGTCGATGCCGTTCTTGTCGATCGTCTTGAGAACACTCTTCGCCCCGTCGCCGTGCACGTAGGGGTCGCGACGCGAGGTACCGAGGATCGTCCCTCCGACAGTCAAGATTCCGCGCACGTCATCGCGGTCGAGGGGCCTGGTGTCGTCGTCCATCAGGCCTTCCCAACCGTTCATGATGCCGATCACCTCGTGAGGCCCGCTCTTGAGGGCCCGCGCCACCACGCCGCGGATAACCGCGTTCAGCCCGGGACAGTCTCCTCCTGCGGTCAAGACACCGATCACGCTCACAGTCTCACCCTTCGATCAGTAGAGGAACATCGGCTTGCCGCCAACGTGACGGATCTTGGGCCGGTATTCATCTACGTCGTATAGCTCGTCGATGTCGACGCGGCGGACGCCTTCGCCTGTAACCGATATCGGGACGTTGGTGTAGGTACCGCCTCGGAGGGCAACCATCCGACCACTCGACCCTTCCAGCGCCAGATCGGTGGCCATCGCCGCGTAGTTCATGGCCACCATGAGGTCGAGGGAATCCGGTGAGCCCGATCGCATCAAATAACCGATCTGTTGCAGGATGATTCCCTGTCCGGTGATGCGCTTGAGCTCGTCGCCGAGTTCTTGACCGATCCCGCCGAGCTTGCGATGGCCGAAGGCGTCGGCCTCGCCGCTCAATGCCATTTCGCCACCTTCAATCACTGCTCCTTCGGAGATCGTGACCATGGCGTAGTTACTCGGGTTGGCCGCTTTGTCGATCATGAGAAGATCGGCCAGCTTGTTCACGTCGACTGGGACCTCTGAGATCACGGCTCGATCCACTCCGGCCAGGTAGGCAGTGATCAGCGAGGTCTCTCCGCTGTAGCGGCCGAACAGTTCGACCACTGCGATCCGCTCGTGTGACCCGGTGCTGGTTCGAAGATTGTGAAGGAAGTCGATTCCCCGGGTCACCGCGGTCGAGAATCCGATGCAGTAGTCGGTGCCGTGAACGTCGTTGTCCATCGTCTTCGGGATGGCGATCACCGGGACACCTTCCTCATGCAATCGGAGCCCATACGAGAGGGTGTCATCGCCGCCGATCGGGATCAGCACATCGATGCCCAGATGTTCCAGGACCTTTAGTGCGTGATCCGTGAAGTCGTGGGGTCCTTCGCCTTCAACCGTATCGGCGAGGAACGGAGGTACCTCTGCGTTCCGAACCCGACCCGGATTGGTGCGAGCGGCGTGGAGAAAAGTGCCCCCGGTCCGATCGACCGTGCGGACAGATGCCGGATCGAGAGCCACGGTATGGGTGGCGACGGAGTCGGCGTCGTCTGGATTGGTGTTGAGCAGCGCCCCCCAGCCGCGGCGCAGCCCGACTACTTCGTGTCCACTTTCCGCTGCCCGGTTTACTACTGCCTTGATACAGGGATTGAGACCGGGGACGTCGCCGCCGCCTGTGAGGATTCCAATACGCATCGTCGCTCCTCGCTCAGGCGGTCGCCGACCGGTACACCTCGATGAAACGGGTGAAGTTGTCGGAGATCGAGGTGATGGCTGCGTCGCGTTCCATCGTCCCGTCCTTCCAACCTTCGACACCGGCCCACCAGATGGATCGACCGATGGCGAAGCCGGTGTACCCGTCGACTGGTGCTCCCATGCGGAGCCAGTGGTCGACCTTGGCATCATCGGCGCCACGTCCCAACACAACCGATGTAACCCCGTCGCGGCCACCGGATCTGGTCAAACCGGCGATCAGTTCGCAATCGGCCACGGTGTCAATGCCTTCAATCTTCCAGATGTCGGGTTCGACGCCTGCGCCGAGGATCTCATGGATGGTTTCGAGCATAAAGGTGGGTCGGAGGTGGCTGTCGTAGGCGTCGCTGTCGCCTCCTACCAACTCCAACTGCCGTTGGCTGGCTGGGACGAGCAGCTCGAACAGGAATTTGCGGTCGTTCTCGTGGAGCCAGTCGCCGAGGCGCTTGAGCTTCCCTCCTTGTTCTGCCTTGGTGGCGGCAGAGTCGTCGGGATTCCACCGGACCAATACCTTGGAGAACGAAGGATCGAACGCCTCGATGTGGGTGGCGAAATTGTCGCCGTATTCGAAGTCGAAATCGGGCTGGCCGCTCTTTTCGACCGGCATCGCCAGGAGAACCCCCATTTCCTTGGCTTCACGGGCGACCGCTGCTCCCATCTCCTCGTCGACGAGAATGCCGGCCTCGCCGACAGGCGCACCCGCCTCCAGCGCCGCCTTGAAACCCTCCCAAACGAGTCGCTTTGCGTCTTCGAGTCGGGCGTGCTCCTCGGATGTGGGATCACCGGTGATTCCGAACATTTTCGAGCGGAAGCTTCCTCTGTGATCGAAGGCGAGGATGAAGAGGGTTCCGTCGTAGCCGAGGGACATTGGTGAGCTCCAGGTGTCGGGGATGTACTCAGATTGTACGAAGTGTCGCACGTCCCCGAACGATCGAGTTTCGGATCATTGTGCGATCTAGCGCAGAACCTCGAACCCCATCTCCCCGAGCGAGGTGCACATGGCAGTGAAGTGCTCGGCCGACCTGGTCTCGACGGCGAATCGGATCTCCGTGTACCCGAATGGGAGTCCGATGCCCTGCCGTCCGTGATCGACGGAGAGCACATTGGCGTCGGCGGCAGCGATGGCCGCGGTGACCTCTGACAGATGACCAGGCACATCCGGGACCCGAACCGCGAATGACTCGTAACGACCTGCTGCCTCCAGGCCATGTCGCAGCACCTGATCGAGCAATAGAAGGTCGACGTTGCCCCCGGAGAGCACCAGGACGGTTGCCCCGGCGGATTCGTCGATGAGTCCCGCCTGTACCGCCGCCAGCGGAGCAGCTCCCGCCGCCTCAACCAGGAGCTTTCCTCGCTCTAGGAGTAGCGCAACAGCTTCGGCCATCTGGCCGTCATCGACTGCGACGATGTCGTCGACGTGAGCCTCGAGGTGGTCGAAGACGAATTGCGACGGACGAGTCACTGCGATTCCATCGGCCAGTGTGTACTGCGGTTCGACCGGGGTGGGGGTCCCTGCGGCGCGGCTGGCCACGTATGTCGCTGCCGCGGTCGCTTCGACACCGACAATTCGCGTCTGTGGACGGACGGCCTTGATCGCCGCGGCGGTCCCGGCGGCAAGGCCGCCGCCGCCGACCGGGATCACGACCGTGGCTGCCGCCGGTATCTGTTCCAGGAGTTCCAGGCCCAATGTGCCCTGGCCGGTCACGATGGCACGATCGTCGTAGGGATGGACAAAGTGGGCACCCGATTGGGCTGCGAATTCCTTGGCGGCATCGACCGACTCGCCAAGATTCGATCCGACCAGTCGTACCTCGGCTCCGTATCGCTGGGTGGCTTCGATCTTGGGTATCGGCGCTCCCACGGGCATGAACAGCGTGCTGGAGATCCCGAGCGTCGTGGCGGCGAGGGCAACACCTTGAGCGTGGTTGCCAGCCGAGGCGGCGACTACGCCGTTGGCTCGGTCGGATTCATCGAGGAGACTGAGCGCGTTCATCGCACCCCGAATCTTGAATGACCCGGCACGTTGCAGGTTCTCGCACTTGTGCCAGATTTCACGTCCGCAGATCCTTGAGAACGTGTTCGACTTAAACGCCGGCGTTTCGATCACGACTCGTGCTCCGCGGTCGCGAGCGGCCTCGATCTCTGCGATGGTGATGAGTTGCTCAGACATGGCGGTGTGCAACGGTACCTGTCGATTGGCAAGGGAGCGAGGTGCGTAATACGATGTGGCTCCGCCTCGCTCTCGCGAGGTGGTTTCCGTGCGCGATCGGACGTCTGCCGGTGTTTACCGGAATTGGTGTTCGACAGCAGCCCGCTTTCGCCGAGGAGCCGAAAGATGAAGCAGCAGAAGACATTCTCACCTCGCCCCGACGATGTCGATCGGTCGTGGTGGCTGGTGGACGCCGACGGGTTCCCGTTGGGTCGACTCGCCTCTGAGGTCGCAAAGATCTTGCGCGGCAAGCACAAGCCGACGTTTGCCCCGCATATGGATATGGGTGACTACGTCGTTGTCGTAAACGCTGCCAAGGTTGCGGTTACCGGTGCCAAGGCCGAGGACAAGCGGTATTACCGCCACTCCGGCTATCCGGGCGGCCTCACCGAGCAGTCGTTCAATGATCTCCTTGAGAAGTACCCCGAAAGGGTTCTTGAGAAGGCCGTGCGAGGGATGCTCCCTAAGAACCGGCTCGGCCGGAAAATGTTCAAGAAGCTAAAGGTCTATGCCGGTCCCGATCATGCCCATGTTGGTCAGGCACCGCAGCCGCTC
>CAXMOL010000046.1:0-2451 GCA_964194935.1 uncultured Kiloniellaceae bacterium | reverse complement strand
ATCCAAAAGGCGAGGGCCTCGCCACGGGTGAGGTGGTCCGGATCGACGGTCGCCAGCGAGTCCAGGTAGGCGCTAAGCGCCGATGCGTGGGCTTCCAACTCATCAATACCACCAGCGGCCACATCCGCAAGGATCGGATTCAACGACGAGTGGTCGAAGCGGTCAGAACCCGCAGGTCGAGGTGGTGCCAACCGGCGGGCCCGCAAGATCGAGAGCAGAACCGAGAATGGATTTGGACCCTTCATCGGTCGAACAACCCCTAAGTCGCCCCAGATCGTCCCGGGATCTCATCGATCGATGACCCGCTCCAACTGGGCGAGTGTCTCGGTGATCGGCGGATAGTCGCCCATAGACCTTCCGAGGTGAGACCAGCGAACCCGACAATCGCCGTCCAGCACGAGGATCGCCGGAACCTCCCACCAGCCTCCTGTTACGAAGCCTTGCCCCGCCCGCAGCAGACCCATCAGCCACCGACCCCAGGCCCGCAAGTCGAAGATCCATCTGAATAGCGGTTGGCGACCGAGTCCTACGGCGCGTCCCACCTGATGATCCGGATCGAGCAGGAGCCGAAATGGAATGTGCCTTCTGTCGACCAGCAGCCGAGCCTGATATGCGGCTCTCGGTCCTATCCCGATGACATCGCCACCGCTGTCCCTGATGGATTGGTATCTCGCGCCCAGAGCCAGCAACTGCTGGCGGCAAGGGGCGCAGCCGTAGTCGCGCACCAGGACGACGACGGTCGGGCGAACAACCACATCGCCGAGCCTGACCGGGGCGCCTGTGATGTCGGACACGACGACGTCAGAGAGGTCGATGTCTTTCATTCGTGCCTTGCCGGGATGTGCCCGCCATCGGGTGCTTCACGATTGAGCATTGACCACCGACGCTACCGGCTCATCTGGCAAGGCGGCTCGGCGCGGCCTACGTTTGCGCAGTCCAGAGAGGGCTGATGCCGGTAAACGATCTGATCGCAGAACTCATTGACCAACCGCAGGTCGATTGGCCTGATGAGTTGGTTGATCGCCTTCGTGCCCACCTGCCGGTAGCCGACCGACATCTCCGGATTCTCTACGGGCACCGCGATGACTACCCGGAGGTAATGAGGCAGATCGGACGTGTCGTAATCCAGGGTGCGATCGATCGTCCCCCCGGGCTGAGGGCTGCCGACCGCAGCGGCGGGGCGGATCGCTGGTCGCACCTGTCGCTGGGGGCGGTTTGCTACGTCGACCGTTTTGCGGGAGACCTGGCGGGGTTGGTGGCGAAGTTGGACTACCTCACCGAACTCGGGGTCACATACCTTCATGTGATGCCGCCGTATCAAACACCACCGGGCGGTAGCGACGGGGGATACGCGGTATCGACGTATCGCCACACCGATCCTGCCCTGGGAACGATCGATGATCTCTCAGCACTGGCGACGGCATGTCGCGAGCGAGGGATCACTCTCGTGCTCGACGTGGTGTGCAACCACACCGCAGATGATCATCCGTGGGCGATGCAGGCACGAGCCGGTAGGGACGGCTTCGACGACTTCTACTTCATCTATCCGGATCGCTCGATGCCGGACCGTTGGGAAACCACGCTGCGGGAGATCTTTCCGGACACACGTCACGGGTCGTTTACCGAGGTCGATGGGTTGGGGTGGGTGTGGACGACCTTTCACTCGTTCCAATGGGATCTCGACTACCGCAACCCACAGGTCTTTGCGGCGATGCTTGGTGAGATGCTGTTCCTCGCCAACCTGGGAGCAGATGTCCTTCGTCTCGATGCGGTCCCCTTTCTGTGGAAAGAGGAGGGGACCTCGAGCGAGAATCTTCCCCAAGTGCACCACCTGCTCAGGGCGTGGCGGGCGCTGTTTCGCATCGTGGCGCCCGGAGTGGTGTTCAAGTCCGAAGCGATCGTCCATCCCGATGACGTTCGCTCATACATGGGGCCCGACGAGTGCGAGCTTTCGTACAACCCGGTCTTCATGGTCGGACTGTGGGAGGCCTTGGCGACCGGGAGCGGTCGCCTCCTCGCCGAAACAGCGCGGCGGAGAATCGATGCTCCGCCGGGCTCGGCCTGGGTCAACTACCTGCGCAGCCACGATGACATCGGATGGGGATTTGCCGACGAGGACGCCGCAGCGGTCGGACTGGATGGGTTTCAACACCGCCAGTGGCTCAATCGCTTCTACACCGGGGAGGATGAGGGTTCCTGGGCGCGCGGCTTGCCGTTCCAGTTCAATCCGGACAATCTCGACATGCGTATCTCCGGCACCACCGCATCGCTTTGCGGGATCGAATCGGCCGTCGCCTCGGCCGATGCCGGGCTTCTGGATCTTGCCGAGCGGCGGATGACGGCTCTGCTGGCACTGATGATGGCAATGCCGGGGATTCCTCTGATCTACCTGGGCGATGAAATAGGAACTCTGAACGACCATTCCTACCGGGACGATCCTGAGAGCGCTTC
>CAXMOL010000045.1:0-3630 GCA_964194935.1 uncultured Kiloniellaceae bacterium | reverse complement strand
CACCGTGAACCTCCAGGACAACACCCTGGCCCAAGGCAAGACGGCCACAGTCACCTTCACCTGGGAAGCCCAAAACCTCTAGACACCAATAACTAGACGCAAACGGCGACATGACCATCACCACCCCAGAAGCTGAAGAGCGGGGACGACCCGATAACGGGTCGTCCCTGCTTGCTGATCCATGGTCCGACGACTGGGCCCTGCCGACCACCGATGAACTCAAGGCAGTCGGCTGGCCCGGAGCCAGACCGGGGTCATCTAACCCGGAAATTCTCCAGGAAGTGCGCGAACCGCTTTCGCCCGAGCCCCATCCGACGACCGTCGAAGAGACCGCGGAGCCCAAGGCGCAGATGTCGCCACCGGAACACCTCCCGCCACCTCCTGCACCCTCCTTCTGAACGTCACCCCGTCCTGATCACTCTCGCCTCCTAGGGCGACGCCGCCGATAGGGTCTGGCCAACCTATCGAGAGAACCGTGCCCACCACCCGAACCGCCCCCCTATTGCTCGCCTTCATCCTGATGAGCGTTGCGTGCAGCACAGGCACTGCAGACGAGACCGGAGCATCACCGACAAGTACCAGGCCGCAAGACACCGTCCATCATCAAGATTCGCCGGCGGACTGCCGTTCCGCATTCGGCGAGGGCCCCGTAGCCTGTGGACCCGGCGCCGACATCACCTCGGTACGAGTCGATGGCGCCGGCCCAATCAGTCTCACAATCGAACTGTCCGAACAGCCGCAGTACGACTACGACTTCCAATGGCTCGTCGAATTCTCGGTTTCAGATCTGGCCTGTGGCCTCACCAACACCGGATTCACGGACGAAGGAACAGTAGGCAGCGACCTGCTCGGGCCCTATGGGTATCGACTCCTCACCAACGAGGATGCCCCGCCGGGCACCTGCGAAGGGTCTCTCGACGGCCAGGTCGCCACCATCCGCTTCAATATCCAGCCACCGCTGGGCCCCTGGGTGATCGCCGGGGGTACTCAATACGTCGAGCTCGAGAATCTGGATGACGACGGGTCATCCGACGACGTGGTAATCGAGATGGCTGCCTCCAACTGATCTGTACCGGACGGCCTCAGACCTTCAAGGCCGCCGGCGCCCCCTCCGGCACTACCGGACTCAGCGGTGCCACCGGATCGACCCGGACATAGCCATCACCGAGCCCCGGCCGAATGTCCGCCTCACCCTTGTTGGGCCAGAGTGAAAGAGCCCGTTCCGCCATCGCCGTGATCGATAGCGAGGGGTTGGCACCAAGGTTGGCCGGCACCGCCGACCCGTCGATCACGTGGAGGCCGGCAAGCCCGTAGACCCGGTGGTAGGGGTCGATCACGCCATCTGCGGGAGTCGCTCCGATGACCGCACCACCAATGAGATGAGCGGTCGACGGAATCCCCAGCGCCGATTCGGCCACCGTCCCGGCAGCGTCACCTCCCATGAACTCGGCAGCCTCTCGTGCCGCCTCGTGGGCGACCGGAAGCCACCGCGGGTTTGGCTCGCCGTGACCAGGCTTCGAACGAATCCGGGTGCCCCACCAACCCTTGGTCGCGGTCAACCGAATGCTGTTGTCGATGCTCTGCATCATCAGGATGATCACTCCTCGCTCCGACCATCGCTTTACCGACATCGACCGCAAGAAGGCCCGCGGCGCCGCGACCACTCGACGGATGAAGCGGAGAAACTGCGACCCGCCTCCGCCCTTCACGAGGATCGTCGAGAGCAGTCCCATCGAGTTGCTTCCCTTCGGGTATCGGACCGGCTCGACCCGGGTCCGCTCGTCCACCTGGAACGATGACGTGATCGCAACGCCCTTTGAGTAGTCGACATCGGTTCCACGGGCCACCGCACCGACCAGAGCCTCAGAGTTCGTCCGCACCAGTTCGCCGAGTCGCTCTGAAATCGCCGGCAGTTGGCCTCTCTCGCGGAGCCGGAGCAAAAGCTTGGTGGTGCCCAACCCACCCGCCGAGAAGATCACATGGCGGGCCGAGTATTGGCGACGAAGCCCTCCGAACCAGGCACCCGGCTTCTCTACAGACACCTTCCACCCTTGGCCTTGTTCGACGAGGTCGACCGCCTGAGAGTCGGGAAGGACCGTTACTCCTGCCTGTTCGGCGAGATAGAGGTAGGTCTTATCGAGCGTGTTCTTGGCGTTGAACCGACACCCGACCATGCATCCCCCGCATTCGATGCACCCCGTCCGGGTCGGACCCATCCCGCCGAAGTAGGGATCGTCGACCGTTTCACCCGATGTCCCTCGATACACGCCCACCGGCACTGCATGGTGGGTGTGTTCCTGACCGAAGTGTGCCGCGACCGATGCCATGACGTGGTCCGCCGGGGTGTCGTTGTTGGCCGGCTCTACTCCGAGCATCCGGCGTGCCTGGTCGTACCAAGGGGCCAACTCCGTCTTCCAATCGGTGATATCGGACCACTGCGAATCCGTAAAGAACTCGTCGTGTGGTTCGATGAGCGTGTTGGCATACACCAGAGAGCCACCGCCGACGCCCGAGCCCGACAACACCATCACTTCGCGCATCAAGGTGATCCGTTGGATCCCTCGCATCCCGAGATGGGGCGCCCACAGGAACTTGTGTACGTCCCAAGACGATTTGGCGAAGTCATCGGGACCAAACCGTCGACCTGATTCGAGCACCAGAACCGAATAGCCCTTTTCGGCCAGTCGGAGCGCTGAAACGCTGCCCCCAAAACCACTTCCGATGATGATCACGTCGGCGTCGAAGCTCACGACACCGACGCTACTCGCCTCGACGCCACGTTTCCCCAACCGGCAGGGAGTCCGTCAGCGGGACTTGCGGGCCTCGATCACGAACCCTGCGATTGCTCCCACCGCGGCTAGAGCGAGAACCGGCCAGAAGGGTCTCTCGGCCACGAAGAGAATCACGATGCCACCCAGGATCGCTCCGACGAGCCCTCCGATCCGTGCCCCGTGCCAACGATCCCATGGAGTCGTTCCCGGAGGATCGAGGCGACGTCCCTCCATCAGACGAGGGCTTCGGTTGTGATCATCGACACCTCCTCGGACAAGCGTCGTCGAGCATCGGGGTCTGCTTCAGAGGAAAAGGTCACGACTTGCCGGTTGGCTGCGACCACACAACACATTCCCGGTTGTGCATTCGAAAGAGCCCGGGATATCTCTATCCCGGGCCCTTTACACCTCGCACCAGGCGAAGCGGATATCACCATTGAACTACGTCATCTGAGGAAAGCCCAGGTCCACACCACGATGCGCCGGATCCGGCCAGCGCGAAGTGATCACCTTGAGCCGGGTGTAGAAGTTCACACCTTCCATCCCGTACATGCGCGCATCCCCGAACAGACTGTTCTTCCAGCCACCAAACGAGTGATAGGAAACCGGGACCGGGATGGGAACGTTTACCCCGATCATCCCTACCTGAACCTCGTTCTGGAACTTACGGGCGGCACCACCGTCATTGGTAAAGATGGCCACGCCGTTGGCCCAAGGATTGTCGTCGATCAGCTTCATCGCCTGGTCGTAGGTGTCGACCCGGACCGTTGAAAGGACCGGACCAAAGATCTCGTCCTTGTAGATCGACATGTCAGACGTCACGTCATCGAACAGGGTCGGACCCACAAAGAAGCCATCG
>CAXMOL010000044.1:0-2896 GCA_964194935.1 uncultured Kiloniellaceae bacterium | reverse complement strand
ATCTGGCGCTGCTCGAACGCTGGTGAGTGCCTGGGCTATGGTCGACCTCGCACCCACTCGGCGAGGATCAGTGGCCGCCACAGTCACCATTGCACCCATCAAGAAGCCCGATGAGTGGCGCGCCTTTGTCGCCGAGTTGCAGACGTCGCGCCGGATCGAGTGGGCGCAGTCGCAGCGACGGCGCGGTATCACCCGCCAGGTGATCAGCATCGCCGAAGGCGAACCGGCTCTTGCTGTTGTCTACACCGAGGCTGGTGATATCGAGGCCGCCACCGCCGGGCTGGAGGCTTCCACAGACCCGTTTGATGTCTGGTTTCGAGAACGGGTCGACGATTTGCACGATGAGTCTTTCGAGACCGAGGTCGTATTTGACTCGGCCCCGCGTCCGGGACCGTGGAGGGGATGGCGTTGATACGCCGCTTGGCGGTTGGTCTGGTTCTCAGTCTGATTGTCGCTGCCTGTGGCGACGACGATGTCGGCCCCATCTTTACGACCGATGCCAGCTCCAACACGACGACTCAAGACATCGAGGCATATCCCGAAGTGCTCGTCGAGGATTACGTGGGTGGCTGTATCACCGAGGCCGACGAAGGCTTCTGCCGCTGCACAATCGATGAGTTTCAGCAGCGATTGACGATTGGTGAGTTTCTCGAACTATCTGCCAACGAGTTGGACTCGAGTCCGGTGTTCCAAGAGGTGCTCCAAATCTGTCTCCTGCAGGGAATCGGTGATACGAGCTCCACCACTGCCGTAGGCGCGACGACACCAACCACCGCTCCCGTCTTCGAAACGATCACGGACATCGAGACGATCACCGAACTGACCATCTTCGATCTCGAACAATGGTGGGCGGTCGAACTTCCGGCGGTTTTTGGTGTGGCATATGAACCCGTCAGCGACTTCGGCCCGTACTTCACGTCGCAGAACGAGATCCCCTTTTGTGGCGGTCCTCTCAAGCGCGAGGAGTTCGAAGCCAACGCTTTCTACTGCTCGATAGACGACACCGTGCAGTGGGATGCAGAGGACCTGATGGTCCCGCTGTTCCAAGAGTTCGGCGACTTCACCGTCGCATTGGTCTTGGCGCATGAGTGGGGTCACGCCGTCCAGGCCCGGTTCGGATTCGACGATGACAGCAGTCTGGTGATCGTGAGCGAACTCCAAGCCGACTGCCTGGCCGGTTCATGGACGAGCAGGATCGAGCGGGAGGAGAGTGATGTCCTTCGCCTCGAGCCGGGTGATCTGGAAGAAGCGATGGCCGGTTTCTTGCTCATCGGTGACGAGCTCGGTTTTGATCCGGCAGACATCGACGCTCACGGCGGCTCGTTTGATCGTCTCAACGCATTCTTCGACGGCTTCAATAACGGCACCACAGCATGCGCCACCTACGAGGATTCTCCTCCGGAGGTAGTAGTCATCCCCTTGCGGGTCGGTGACAATCCTTTCGAAGGTGGCGACCTTCCCCTGGCCGAAACCGCTCCGCAACTCATTGCAGCGCTTGAGGCCTTCTGGGCGATTGTGTATCCAGATGTCTTTGGCGAGCCGTGGGTGCCGGTTGCGGCGACCATCCCGTATCGACCATCGTCGGGCGATTTCCCGGCGTGCGGCGGAACAATCCCTGAGACCGCGTTTTACGAGGGCAATGCCTTCTATTGCCCCGCTGACGATTATGTCGCTTGGGATGATGAGCGGTTGTTTCCCGATCTGTACGTCGAGATCGGAGACTTTGCCATTGGCCTCATCCTCGCCAACGAGTGGGGCCGGGCCGTGCAGAATCGTGCCGGCCTGGCCATGAACACATCGTCGGCGCAACTCCAGGTGGATTGTCTGGCAGGGGTGTGGGCTGCGGCGCTGATTCCTGAAGATAACCCGACCGAAATCGTGCTGTCCGCCGGTGACCTCGAGGAGGGGATCGCCGGATTCCTCACCCTGTCGTCGAGTGAGGAAGGCGAAGTTTCGGCGTTCGATCGGTTCGAGTCGTTCAAGGATGGCTTCTTCGGGGGTACCAACTCATGCGACCTCTAGCCCTTCAGAACCCGATCGACTCCTAGCATCGGAACCTCAGATGAATGCCCGTGACCTAATCCGTCGTCCGCTGTACCGCCTCTACGAGCAGCGTCTTGTTCGTTCTCTCGACGCGATGCCGCATCACATAGGGGTGATCCACGACGGCCACCGACGTTTTGCCAGGGAGTCGGGTCTCCCCGACTACGAGGCGTCCTATCGCGTCGGAATGGACAAATTCGTCGAGTTTCTCGCGTGGTGTGATGACTTCGAGATCCCGGCAGTCACATGTTGGTTGCTGTCCCAGGAGAACTTGAGTCGACCGGACGAGGAACTAAAGCCCTACTTCCGGGTACTGATGGAGCTTTTCGATCGGTTGCCGGAAAGCGTCCGCGACGCCCGAATTCGGGTCGTCGGAAGCCTCCACCTTTTGCCGGACGATCTGCGTCAGTCCGCCGACCGCCTCGTCGAGGAGTGTGGATCGGGATCGCGCCGGGTGACGATCGCTCTTGGCTACGGAGGGCGACAGGAGATCGTGGACGCGGTTCGCGACCTGGTCGGCAAGCTGAGTGCCGGGGGGCTCTCCGGTGCGGAGCTCGCTGCCGGCATCGATGCCGATGCTTTGGCGTCGCACCTCTATACCTCCGATCTACCCGACCCCGACCTGGTAATCCGCACCAGTGGAGAGAGTCGGCTCTCGGGGTTCCTGCTGTGGCAGGCGGCGTATGCCGAATACTCGTTCGTCGATGTCTATTGGCCCGAGTTTCGCCGGGTCGACTTCCTGCGTGCCCTGCGCGAATACACCATGCGCGAGCGCCGGTTTGGGCAATAAGAAGCGATTAGCGACTAGCAAGACGGTTCTCTCTGACCACTCTCCCCTTTGGGGGGAGTCAGC
>CAXMOL010000043.1:0-3856 GCA_964194935.1 uncultured Kiloniellaceae bacterium | reverse complement strand
TGGATTACGACTCAGATCTGCATGGATGCGGCGCAGACCGGTCGGTGGATAGAGCGCCAGCGCCGGCGTGGCATCGATCTCCCCATTTGGCTGGGCATCACAGGCGTGGCCGATATCACGGGGCTGATGTCGATGGGGCTGAGGGTCGGCGCCGGACGCTCGCTCCAATTTATGTTCGAGCACCCTCGGTTGGTGACCCGCCTGTTGCGGCCCGGTGGTCGGTCGGCATCAGAGTTGGTTGTGAGGCTCGCAGGGTTGGCGTCCGATATCCACACCGGGATCGCTGGGTTCCATCTCTTCACCTATAACCAGGTGCGAGCGGCCGAACGTTGGCGCAGCCGACTGGTGAGCCAACTGGAGTAGGTCGAATCGGCGCCGTCCGCCTTATCGAGTTTCGATCAGTCGGCGTCGCCCTCGAAGCTGATCGTGGGCAGGATCCGGTCGAGCCAACCGGGCATCCACCAGTTGCGTTTTCCCAGCAGTTCCATCGTTGCCGGGACCAAGAGCATGCGGACTATCGATGCATCCACCAGAACCGCAAACCCGAGGCCAACGCCAAACAACTTGATGACGCGAGCGTCCTCGAACAGGAACGCACCGAAGACCACGACCATGATCGCTGCCGCAGCCGTGATCACCCGTGCGGTGGCAGCCAACCCGTCGGCTACCGAGCCGGTGGGATCTCCGCTGTGGAGGTACTCCTCGCGTATCCGGGACAGCAGGAAGACTTCGTAGTCCATCGAGAGTCCGAACACGACTGCAAACATCATCATCGGAACGAACGGTTCGATGGGTGCCGGCTCCAATCCGGTGAGCCCACCAAGCCAGCCCCATTGGAAGATGGCGATCACTACGCCATAGGCCGCACTGATCGAAAGAAGGTTCATCGCCACTGCCTTCACGGGGATCACTACGGACCGGAAGACGATCATGAGCAACAAGAACGACAGCACCAGCACCGCTACGAAGAAGTAGGGCGTGCGACCCGCCAGGTAATCGGTGAAGTCGATGGCGACCGCCACATTGCCGGTCACGTTTATATCGAGACCCGTACCTTCGATCGCCGGCGGAATCACATCCTCCCGGAGCCGTTCCACCAGTTGGTAGGTCGCCTCGTCCTGTGGCGCCGAATCCGGGATGACCTGGATGATCACCGCTTCGGGGTTTGTGAAGTCATTGGGGAAGGGATCGGATACTGAGGCGACACCGGGGGTCGAGCGCAACACCTGAACCAGCCCGATCACGTTCGGCAGGTCCTCGGCGGCACCTTCACCCGTGATGAGTAGGGGCCCGTTGAATCCCGGGCCGAATCCCTCAGCGAGGAGGTCGTAAGCCTCCCTGGTGGTGGTTCCCTCCGAGAAGTTGCCTTCATCGCCGAACCCGAGGCGAAGCCCGAGAAGCGGAAGTGCCAGGAACACCAGGAGCAGTGCCGCGCTGATGGCGATAGTCCAAGGTCGCTTCTGGACGAACCGGCTGAACCGATAGGCCAGGGTCTCGTTCAACGGCTTTGGCGGCCTGCGGGTCACTTCGCGTCGCAGTGGAGCCACTGCAAAACCGGCGAGGAGAACGATTGCAGCCAGTGGTGCGCCGACCAACAACACGTTCACGCTGAGCCCGAGCCCGACCAGAGCAATGGCCAACAAGGATGCGGCGATGAGGCCGCGCCACCTGGTGATCTCGATTCGGTCACCGACGAAGCCGACGAGGGCCGGCAACAGCGTTACGGCGGCGATCATCGTCATGAGCACTGCCGTGACCGCTGCCAAGGCCATTCCCGAAACAAAGGAGAGGCCAACGAGCAGCATCCCGAGGAGCGAGATCACGACGGTAGTGCCGGCGAAGATCACGGCTCGACCAGATGTGTCCATGGCCTTGACTAGTGCCTCCTGGTGAGTGGCGCCGGCGTGGAGGCGTTCCCGATAGCGAGTGACGATGAACAGGGCGTAGTCGATCCCGACGCCGAGACCGATCATGACCGAGAGTGTGAGAGCGAATTCGGGGATCGTCGTGATCTGTGACAGCAGTGAGACCAAGCCAACGCCACCAATGACGCCAGCGAGGGCGACCGAGATCGGCAAGCCCATGGCAAGCACTGATCCGAACGCCAGGATCAGAACGAAGATTGCAAACGCGACGCCGATCAGTTCTGACTGGGGCGGTTCGAACGCGGCGAGGGCTTCGCCGCCGATCTCCACCCGGAGACCTTCGATCTCGGGCCGGAGCTCGCTTACCTGTTCACCAGCGGTGGCCATATCGGCAAACGTGAGGTCGGCACTGATCTGAACCTCGGCAAAGGCGATAGTCCCGTCAGGGTTGATGCCTCCCCCGAACCCTTCGTAGGGACTCTGCACAGTGAGTCCTTCGATGGCGGCGGTGGCAACGAACATCTCTTCCATCGCAGCGGCGACGGCCGGATCGGTTACGCCCTGGTCGGCTTCGAAGACGATCGAACCGGCGAATCCGGTCCCGAGGCCTTCGAAGTGCTCGTTGAGAACGTCAAAGCCGCTGCGGCTCTGCGACTCGGGAATCTCGAAGTCCTCGGCGTAGTCGCTGCCCAACAATCCCGATACCCCCATGAGGACCACAAGGCCGGCGACCCAGGCGGTCGCGACCCAACGGCGTTGCACGAAACACCACTCCCCAATTCGAGCGATTGTGCCGACGCTGCTCCTGGCCATGCTTGGTCCTTTCATCTTTCGCGTAAGAGCGCCCCGGTGGTCCGAGGCGCTCCAAGTCGCATCGTGTTGGGGGCTAGATGATCCTATTCGAGGACGGCAAACGTCTTCCGTCCCTCATCCCTGTCAGCCGCATTCTCTCAGCGTGTCGGTCCGTTCTGGCAGGGTCGGGTGGCCCTACGGGTTTCGCCATTGGTTCAGAAGAGATGGAGCGGGTGAGGGGAATCGAACCCCCGTATCAAGCTTGGGAAGCTTGTGTTCTGCCATTGAACTACACCCGCGACGGGCGTCATCGTACCCAGCTCTCAGAGGGCCAGCAGGCTGGCCAATGCCCAAACCGTTATGACCAGGCCAACCGCGATCAGCCACCAGGCGCGGCCGGTGCGCAACTCACCGTCCATGTTCTTGGGGCGCACGCCGCGCCGATTCTGGATGAGGGCAAATGCGTTGCCGGCGAACAGGGCAGCCCCGACCGCCAACATCAATTGAGCAAGCAGTTCGTTTACGTTGAAGATGTCCATCGAGGAGTCCTCAGTCGTCATTCCTCAGCGAGATTAGAGACTGAGTACTCCTGCACGCATTCCAGATCGGCCCCCATCGTTCGTCGCACTACCGTCTTGCGAATGCGCCCCTGTCATGTTCTGCGAGTGTTCACCCGGGGAGACCTGGGGGGCAACCATCTCGGGGTGGTCAACGACCTCACCGGTCTCGATGACGAGACGATGCAGACGATCGCATCGGAGCTGGGGTTCTCCGAGACAGTCTTTATCGACTGGATGGACGGCGGAACGCCTCATGTAAGGATCTTCACGCCGGCGATCGAGATGCCCTTTGCCGGTCACCCTCTCGTCGGCTCGGCATGGGTACTGGAGTCTCTCGGTCCCGGAACCGTCAGCGAGATGACGTGTGGTGTCGGGTCGATCCCGTTTCGATCGAATGCTGAATCCACCTGGGTGGATACACCGATGGTCACAGATGTACGGATCGCAGAAGACGCGGAAGCCATTGCGGCCGGTGCAGGGCTTCCCGAGCCGGTTCGGGCATGGTGGGCAATGATGCCGTTGCCGTACCTTGTTCTGGACTTGGGGACCGCCGAGTCGGTTTCGAAGGCGACGCCCGACATCTCCAAGTTGAGCGCTCTTCGGGCGGGCAAGACGTACATCGTCGGATCCCAGGGTGAT
>CAXMOL010000042.1:0-2521 GCA_964194935.1 uncultured Kiloniellaceae bacterium | reverse complement strand
GCCTCACTCATCTTCGCTACGGTCGTCCTCGAAGAAGTCGACATTCCCGGCACCGAACTCATGGCCTCGATCGTCACCCTCACCGTTGCCCTCAGCATCCTGCTCCACGGGATCACGGCCTACGCCGGCTCGAACAGCTACGCCGACTGGTACGAACGACAAGAAAAGGACCACGACGAGATGCACGAAAGCAAAGACGTCGGCAGAATCCAGCAGCGGCGCCGCATCTCCCGAACGTGACCTCCACTCAAGCGAGGGGATGCGCGCGACAGAGACCACACACCCGACGACTCGGCAAGCCGATCGCCGCAACGACCGACGAGCTTGCTCCCGGAATGTCTGCCACGGATGCGGAGAGCGTTCTTGGCGTTGATCATTCGGTGTCGGTGAGCCCCAGAGTCGCCCTGAGGTGTCCACGAAGGCGGTGCCCGCCACGACCCGCCATTCGTGAGCTTGTGGTCTACGACATTGACGAACGCCGCGACTTCCGTCTCCAACCGTCGTTCTACGTCGTCGCCGCCTCCTGCCGAAAGCTCGCAAGCGATCGGTGTCGAACTCATCGGGCCCGAATCCTATCCCGGCGTGCCCGGGCGGATCAACCGAAACGCGGCTCCAGGCAACGTACCAACAACCTCGGACCTGAGCCACCTCTTCTACAGTGAGCGGAGAGAAGAAGCTTGCCTGGAGCTCGTGGGGATCTCCCCATCGAGCTCAACAGCGACCCCGATTTGTACGAATCGCATTTGGCCCGACATGGCGAGATGCCGCACCCCGAGGACGCCGCTGGGTGCCAGTATCGAGCAGGTTCGGGCGGCGTCGAACGTCGGGTCGCTCGATCGACGACCCGTTCCGGATCACCAAGGAGGTGCGGTGATGATGATGATGATGAACTGGCTGGGCCTGTTTCAGGAGGCGGAGAACGGATCGACGGCCGACAGCGGATCGGGTCAGCCTTGTGAGAATCTGGGTCCGTTGTGCGAGTGGCTGTTCGAGGCAACCGGCAACGAACAGCTCTCCGAAATCCTGTCGTGGCTCATCGGCACACCGCTCAAGGTCTTGATCATCGTGGCCGCTGCTCTGGTCATCAACAAGTGGCTGAAGAGCAAGATCACCAAATACGCCACCAAGATCGGGACAGTGACCCAGGACCACGACGAGCTCATCTCGGATCGCTCCTCCGAACGGGCCGAAGAACGAGCGGCGACACTGTCCTCGCTGATGCGTAGCGCCACAACGGTGGTCGTGTTCGGAATCGCCGCGATCATGATCCTCGAGACCATCGGCTTCGGAGTGGTGGCCTTGATTGCCGGTGCCGGCGTGGCGGGCCTCGCCATTGCATTCGGTGCTCAATCGGTGGTGGAAGACGTGCTGAAGGGGTTCTTCATGATCATCGAGGACCAGTTCGGCGTAGGTGATCGCGTCGACGTCGGCACAGTGGAAGGGTACGTCGAGCGTGTGACCCTGCGGACGACGGTGCTGCGTGCTCCCGACGGCAGGGTATGGCACATTCCCAACAGCGAGATCGCCCGGGTAGCCAACGAGACCCAGAACTGGTCCCAGGCTGTCATCGATATCGGTGTGTCCTACTCGGCCGACCTCCGCCAAGCCACCGCAGTGCTCGAGCAGGCCGCTCGGTCCCTGGCCGAGGAGGCCGAGTGGAAGGACCACATCCTGGCTGCCCCGGTGGTGCAGGGAGTCCAGAGCCTCGGCGACGACGCCGTCATGCTACGAGTGTCGACCCGACTCAAGCCCGACCACCGGCGGGCCTTCGAACGGGCTCTCAGAGAGGGCCTGAAGGACGCAATGGACGAGGCCGACCTCGAGATGCCCAACCGCCAGCTCGACGTGTGGCTGCAGCGCCAACCGGAGGCAGCGTAATCCGCCCCTGGCCGAAGGGAGTCAGCACCCAGAACCCCGTTCGAGAACCGCTCGAGAACCCGCATTCTGTTCGCGCCACGGGGACAGAACCACGATCGCAGCTAGCGCATAACCGGCAATATGCGCTAGCTGGTGGGGTCCTACGAGGGCCGTTGCTCCCCGTTTTAGTCGATCTCTGTGGCGGAGCGGGTGAACTCGTCCCAACCATCACGCGCTCGCCTATCGCGGTCGATTTGGCGGGCGGCTATGCGTGGGACGAGCGAGTGGCCGGCTCCAGACTCCATCAACGCCATCACTTGGCGGCCGTCGAGTCCGGCCGCTGCGGCGATGGCACGGACTCCAAACAGTGGTCCCAATCCTGCGATTCCGACGGGGCGGCTATTCATCGTGGTTGCTCACTTTCATGTTGGGGATCTTCGGGGGAGAGATCACGGTCGAGTTTCAGCGTGTACACCACGTCGCCGGAATGTTCCACCGTGGTCCGCGCCACGTCCAAACCGGCTTTCCGGAAGATGAGCTCGAGCGCCTTCGCCGCCCCGGACGGCGAACGGAGCTCGGTAACCGTCTTCGTGACGGTCGACCCGTCGTCAAGCTCAGACAGGTAAGTGATCGGCTTACCTTTCCAAACCTTCGGTTGCTGTTC
>CAXMOL010000041.1:0-26495 GCA_964194935.1 uncultured Kiloniellaceae bacterium | reverse complement strand
CCAAAGCCGACCCAGAGGACGAGCAAGGCAGTAGATACTCCCAAGCCGGCCCAGCCCCGCGAGGTTGGCATTAAGCGCGCACTCCGCTGCCGGGTACAGGAACGCCCGAAGCGATTCCGTCGACGATGTCATCGACGATCGCACCACGCATCTGCGCCTCTGGCCTGAGGATGAGACGATGGGTGAGGACGGGCTTGAGCAATGCCTTTACATCGTCCGGTGTCACGTAGGGCCGCCCGTCGATGGCCGCTCTAGTGCGGGCGGCGCGCTGTAGGAACAGGGTGGCGCGAGGAGAGGCTCCCAGCAGGAGATCGGGGTCGTCTCTCGTCGCCTCGACCGTGTCCACTAGGTACTCCTTTACCGGATCCGAGACGAAGACCCGCCGGGAGATGTCGATCATCCGGACTATGTCTTCTGCACTAACGACTGCCTCGAGATCGGCATACGTCGAGACGCGGCCGTGAGCGTCGAGCATCTCGAGTTCCTTTACTCGGGATGGATACCCCATGACCAAGCGCATCATGAATCGGTCGAGCTGCGCCTCGGGCAATGGGTAGGTGCCTTCATGTTCGATCGGATTCTGGGTCGCGACGACCATGAACGGAGCATCGAGCGGCCGGGTGGTCGCATCGACCGTGACCTGTCGCTCCTCCATCGCCTCCAGCAGCGCCGATTGGGTCTTGGGACTCGCCCGGTTGATCTCGTCGCCCAACACGATGTTGGCGAATACTGGGCCAGGGCGGAATACGAACGTGCTCCGCTCGCGATCCCACACTGACACCCCTGTGATGTCTGACGGCAGGAGGTCCGGGGTGAACTGGATGCGCTGGAATTCGCAATCGATGCTGCGCGACAGGGACTTGGCGAGAAGGGTCTTGCCGACACCCGGTACGTCTTCGACCAGGACATGGCCTTCGGAGAGGAGGCTCATGATGATGAGGTCGATTACGTCGCGTTTGCCCTGGATGACGCGCTCGACGTTGGAGGCAATCGTCTGGAACTGCTCAGAGAACCAGGCGAGATCGTCCTGCCCAACCGTATCGGTAGTCACTACACGCCTCCTCATCTGTACGAAGCCTGCAGGTTATCAGTGCCGTGCGCCTGCGAACCTAACGCTCACCTAACCAAACACAGCAAGAACGTAGTGACACTGAGTGGTGAATTGCACTACACTCCGTGGCGGAATGGAGACGGGATGGTGAGAGGACAAACAGCTGTGGGTGTGCAGACGCTCCAATCAGACTTGCTGGCGGTGCCCGGCGTCGAGTCTGCTGAAGTAGACATCACCGATGGAGCCGCGCCGGCCGGTGTAAAGGTGCGGCTTGCACCGGATGCCGATGCTCGCCGAGTCGGAGTCGAGGTGCAGAGGGTGCTGGCGGCCCACGGGATGCGGTCTCGGTTCTCCGACGCCGATGAGGTCCCCACCGAGCCCCCCTTACAGTCACCGCCGATTCCTTCGCCAGATACCCCCTCATCTCCGCCGCCGGAGGCGCCGAGCGCGCCGGTCCCGGTTGTGGCCTCGGTGCCGACTCCGCCTGCAGTCGCTCCGCCGATGCCGGTCAGCGTCTCCGCGATCGAGTCGGTTTCGGTAGAGGAACGAGTCGACGGCTTGTCGGCGACGGTCGTTCTTGCAGACGGAGCTCACGCCACTCGTGCAGTGGCTGAAGAGGAGGAGTTGGATGCGGCCGTGGTCGCGGCGGTTGCTGAGGCGACCAGACAATCGGCGACTCCCGCAGCGATCGAGTGGCTGGAGGTCGACGGCGGCAGTGTTGTCACCGTCGTGCTGGACACCGGAGAGGGTTCGCTTGCAGCGGGTGCCGGCGTAAAGAGAGTCGGCCGCGCCTATGCGGTCGCCATTGCAACCAGGTTGGC
This sequence comes from uncultured Kiloniellaceae bacterium, assembly GCA_964194935.1. Taxonomy (GTDB): domain Bacteria; phylum Actinomycetota; class Acidimicrobiia; order Spongiisociales; family UBA11373; genus JACZWZ01. The sequence goes on along the minus strand of CAXMOL010000041.1, from coordinate 24,623 downwards.
ACTGGAAGCCTGATAGCCCTTAGTCGTCGGAGCCCTCTTGCTCTGCGGCGTCAGCCTCGATGATGTGCACCAGCACGTCGCCGTCGGGAAAGATCCCGGGTGGATCGAAGCGGTGGGCTCCGATACCGGTGGCGTGTTCCCCAACTCGTTCCAGGACGTCGCGGATCACCATTCGTGATGGCTCCGGAGTGGACTCGCGGTCGAGCAATTCCAGATCTGCGGAATCGGTGGAGATGACCTGAACTCCACGGGCTTGAAGATCCCACAGCATGACCTCTTGCACGATCGCATCCGACGAAAAGGTGCCTATTCCGGGGATGATGACGGCATCCACTCCGCCGGAGGCGATGACGCCCAACAGGCTCAGGTACCCATCACGGGCGGGGGATCGACCGGGAGTGCGCAGGTCCTGGCAGAGCGATACCAGTTGATGCCCGTGGTCGACGGCATGACGCCGTATTTGCTCCTGCTGGCTAAAGGCGGTTCTTCCGTCCGACGGATCTGACGCCTCTCGCACATATCCGACGATGCGCACCGGTTGCACCTCCTGGGCCCGACAGTACCACTGAGAGTGTTGAGACGTGCTGCCCAGCGTGGCACCGACGACTGATCAGCCGGCCATCTCGAGGTAGGCATCCCATGATGGATGTGGAGCCGACCCGAGTCCTATCAGGATCCACCCTTGGTGTCTCGGCGCCCGTGGCGGGGCCGACAGTGCCATCCGCGCTTCGTCCGGTGTCTTGTCGCCCTTGCGGGCATTGCACGGCCGACAGGCGGCCACGACGTTCTCCCAGGTGTGGTCGCCGCCGCGTGAGCGGGGGAGAACATGATCGAGGTTTTCCGCCGGCCGAGCGCAGTACTGACATCGGTGTTGGTCGCGGGCAAAGACGGCGCGCCGGTTTAGTGGGATTCGACGGTGGTAGGGCACTCTCACGTAGCGTCGAAGGCGAACCACAGTCGGCACCTGAATCCTCAGGCGCTCCGAAGACCATGACTCGTCTCCGGCGTGGACCAGATCGGCCTTGCGACTAACGAGAAGCACCACGGCTCGGCGCGCTGATACGACCGAAAGCGGTTCGTAGGTCGCGTTGAGCACCAATGCTTGTGCCATGGGCGGCGACGATACCAGCGAGAGAAGTTTGGTTTTGTCCCGAGGAGCCGATCGGTTAGTTGTCACCGGCGTGTTTGCGGAGTACCTGGAGTTCTTCTTTGAGCCGCTTGCGGCGTTTCCTCCAGCGGCGCCAGCCCCATCCGGCGAGCTTGCCGCCGATCATGCCTGCCAGGAATGTCGCCAACAAAATGACCCAAAGCGGCTGATTGAAACGGAATCCGGCCCAAGACACTTCGGCGGAATCGAGATTCGAAAAGATGAGAACCCCGATCGGGACGAGCACCAGGGCCGAAAGCAAAACCGGCGTCACCCAACGTCGCTCGGAGGCCAGCTCAGGAATTGTCGGTCTCGGGTCCGATTCGTCGGGGCGGGTGGGGTCGGTCATTATCGGATGATCAGAATTGGAGTCGGGCAGCGCCTGGCAAGCTTGGTACTGGTTGAACCGAGAAAGCCATCGAACAGCCCTTTGCCGTGCGAGCCGACGCAGACAACGTCAACTCCGAGTTCGGTTGCTGCTGAGATTATCCCCGAGGCAGCCTCACCTTCGCGGACCTGTACATCGGCCTTCATGCCGACTCCGTCCAAGGCTGCGATCAGCTCGTGGGTCCGCTCTACCTTCTGGTCTTCCAGGTACCGGGTCAGCATCGCGTCGTCGCCCGGCCAGTCGGCACCTACGGCTTCACCGGCGTCGGGCTTCAGGCTTACGTACTCGGCGTCTTGCTGGGTCGGCTCGACGACCCGCTCGCCAAACAACCCCCGCAAGTCGCGCAGCAGATTGCGATTTAGCTCGACCATGGTGAGGACGGTGACGGCTCCATCGGCACCAGCGAGCTCCGAAGCAAATCGGGCTGCTTGACCGGCATCAAGGCTGCCATCGGTCGCGATCAGTACGTGCATGGTCCTCCTATATCCCCGTTCCTACAGATTAGGCGTCGGAGGCGGGATCGGTGGGAAGTCCCTCCCAGGGGTCCGAGTCGATCCAATCGCGGGCATCGAAAAGCGCGCCCGTCGGCTCGGGTACAGCCGGGTGAGCCAGGCGGAGGAATATCGGTGCAATGTCGGCGGGTGTTGGAAGCGTTTGTGGATCCTCACCGGGTACGGCAACGGCCCGCATCGGAGTACGGGTTCCTCCCGGATTTACCGAATACACCTTCCCTTTGAACTCCTCAGCCAACGTGGCGAGCCATCCCTCCAGGGCATGCTTGGACACCGCGTACATGCCCCACCCCGCCCGGCCCTCGCGACCGACGGTGCTGGAGAGGCCGATGACCGTCGGCTTCGGAGCAGCGTCCAAGAAGGGCACCAGGAGTTGGTGCAGGAGATGTACCGCGGTCACATTCACCTCAAATACTGATCGCCACTCGTCTTCTGGGTAGTCGGCGAGCGGGATTTCGGGCGGCCCCAGCAGTCCTGCGGCGTGGACGGTGACGTCGAGGGTGCCCCCTGCATGGCTGATCGCGGTTGCCACAGCTCGGCGACCGGCCGCAGTGGTGAGATCGGCAACGACGGCGACCGCTGCTCCATCTCCAAGGCCGGCCACGGTGGTGGCGAGCTCGGCCTCGTTGCGACCGGTGGCAAAGACCCTGGCACCTGCTGCGGAATATGCGCAACAGAGGCCGCGTCCGATCCCACTTGAGGCACCAGTAACCAGGATCGTACGACCGGACAAGGGCATGGGGCGGAAGGGTAGTGAGTACAGGGTGAGGAACCGCCGGCACCAGCCCGGGGCCGCATCAGGGCCAAATAGGCGGCGCCAGCGTTGCCGAACGGGTGTTCGTCGGGTGGGGGATTTATCCACAGAGTGGCGTCAGGGTGTTGACAAGTGGTGCAAAGTGGGGCAGAGTGGGGGTACGTGGAGAACCCGGGAGGCGGCGGCCTCCCACCCGGTAAGCGCCTCATGGAGGCGAAAAGTGCATAGAACGGAGAAACCAGGTCGTGTTCCTGGGCGAGTATCAACACAGCGTGGACTCAAAGGGTCGCTTGGTGCTGCCCTCGCGGTTCCGCGACCGCCTGGAGCGTGGGCTAGTTGTCACCAAAGGCCAGGAGCGGTGTCTCTATGTCTTCCCGATCGACAAGTGGGACCAAGAGGTAGAGCAGGTAAACAACCTGCCCCGCACCGATCGTCGCAGCCGCAACTACGCCCGATCGTTCTTTGGTTCGGCCAGCGATCAGCAATTGGACGGCCAGGGACGAATCCAGATACCACAGCCGTTGCGCGAGTACGCCTCGCTTGCCAAAGACGTCGTGGTTATTGGAGTCGCCGACCGGGTCGAGATCTGGAACGTCGAATCGTGGGAGTCGGTAAGCGACGAGGCCGACGAACAGTTTGCAGGAATCGAAGAAGCGCTCAGCGGGGACGGGATCTAATCGATGCCCGGCCCAGCGTCAGCCCTCCGGATGCCATGTGGGAAGCCCCTTACTCCGCCCGCTTCCATTTTGGCGCCAGCGCTCCGGGGGGCTGACGGTGGACCGGGAATACCACATACCCGTAATGGCCGATCGAGTGGCTCACTGGCTGGGCCCGATCGACGGAACGATTGTCGACGCCACCTTCGGAGGCGGCGGTCACAGCCGGGTCCTGCTCGAAGCGAACGCTGCAACCCAGGTCTTAGCGCTCGATCGGGACCCGGACGCAGGTCAACACAGCGCCTCGTTTGGACCACGACTCGTGTTCCGCCAGGCGGACTTCAGGACACTGGAATCGGTACTACACAAGGAGCATCTAGATGATATCGATGGAGCCCTTTTCGACCTCGGTGTCTCGTCGCATCAGCTCGACGTGGGGGAGCGAGGCTTCTCATATCGACAGAGAGGCCCCCTCGACATGCGGATGGGGCCGGACACGGAGCTCGACGCCGATTTCATCGTCAACCGATGGCCCCAATCAGATGTCGTTCGAATTCTTCGACGATACGGAGAAGAGCGCTTTGCAGCACGAATCGCAGCCGCGATCGTCAGGGCGCGCCCCATCGCGGACACATTGGAGCTGGCGAGCGTTGTCGCCAACGCCGTGCCGGCTCGGGCGCGGCGGGCTCGCCACCCAGCTCGACGCACCTTTCAGGCAATTCGCATCGCCGTCAATGACGAGCTCGGTGCGCTCTCCGACGCGCTCGACGTCGCCGTGCGGCTGTTGCGACGCGGTGGAAGGGTCCTGGTGATCTCCTACCACTCTCTGGAGGACCGGATCGTAAAGAGACGCTTTGTGGAAGGCGCACTCGGTTGCACGTGTCCCGCTGACTTTCCGGTGTGTGTCTGTGAGACGGTCGCCGAATTGCGGATACTCACCAGAGGTGGAGAGGTTCCCTCGCCTGCCGAGATCGAATCCAACCCCCGGGCGCGCAGTGCTCGGCTCAGAGTTGCCGAGCGGGTGGCATGACCGCACGACTCGCCCCCGTCGGCGGAAGAACAATCCGACGCGCTCGGGAGTTTCATGTTGTGCTTGGACCGGGGAGTCGGGGCCGCGGCAAGCAGCGCTATTGGATCATGCTCGGCCTGATTCTTGCGGCTGCGTTCCTGGTCTCGATCTACGCCAGGATCGCCCTGGATCGCAGCGTCTTCGTCGTCACCGACATCGAGCAGCAGATCGCCACCGAAGAGGCCAGGTACTGGGACCTGAGGCTCGCAGTCACCGAGTTGCAGTCCCCTGAACGCATCTCAACCCTCTCGGCCGAGATGGGAATGGTTTATCCCGAGACGGTGCGGACGATCGACGTACCCGGATTGGGAAGCCCCGGCCCCGGGGTAGATGAGCGCTGGATCGACCTGAAGGCCCTGCTCGGCGCCCAGCCGTAGGCAGGCGCCGGGGACGGCACAAGGGAGTGAGGAGGAGTCGATGGAGCACGCACCGCGACGGGCATCAAATGCTCGACTCGTCTCCATAGGCGTCGTCCTCGTCATTGCATGGACCCTGGTCGGCTATCGGCTCACTGTTGTTCAGGGCGCACACGCCGAAGAGTTCGCCGCCCGCGGTCTCGAGCAACGGCTGCAGAGAGAAACGCTCGCTGCCGATAGGGGCACGATCTTCGATCGTGATGGCCGCGAACTGGCCGTGACCGTCGAGGGTGTGACGGTCTACGCCAACCCCCATGAGATCTCTAACCCCGAAGCCGTCGCATCGCTGCTTGCGCCGCTTGTCGGGCTCAATCCCACCGATCTCGCCCAGGACCTGGCCACCGATGCGGCGTTTGTCTATGTAGCCCGCCAGCTCGACCCTGAGGATGCCGACCCGATCCGAGACGCCGGCTTGACCGGTATCCACTTCTTGAGTGAACCGCGTCGGGTGTACCCGACGGGCCCACTCGCAGCCCACGTGGTTGGGTTCGTCCAGGATGGTGACAACACCGGCCTAGAGGGAATCGAGCTGTTCTACGAAGCCGAACTTGCCGGCACGCCCGGCGAACTCCTGGTTGAACGGGACCCAGAGGGTCGCGTGATCCCCCAGGGGGACTACCGGGTCGAACCCGCCGAGCAGGGGTCCGACCTTGTTCTGACAATCAAGAGCGAGATCCAATACGCCGCCACGAACGCACTGGCGGCAGCCATAGAACGGACGAACTCGGCGGCGGGTTCGATCGTCGTGCTCGACCCCGAAACCGGCGAGATCCTGGCGATGGTGAATCTTCCATCCTTCGATCCCAATGATCGGACCGGGGCGACCACGGACGACATGAGAAACCGCGCCGTTACCGACGTGTTCGAACCCGGCTCTACTCAGAAGCTGGTGACGATCTCCGGCGCTCTCGAGTCCGACATCGTGGAACCAACAACCGTGTTCGAAATTCCCGAAAGCATCGAGATCCTCGACACCGTCTTCAAGGACGTCACTATTCATCCCGACCAACTGACGGTTACCGAGATAGTCGCCCATTCCTCGAACCTGGGGACGATCCTGGTGGGGGATCTCCTCGGCACCCGAGCGCTGTACACCCATATGTACTCCTTCGGGCAGGGCCGTCCCTCGGGAATCGACTACCCCGGTGAAGCGGGCGGCGTGTTGCGGCCTCCCGAAGATTGGTGTCTGACGACGTGCCTCGCCGGAACCTCGATCGGATACCACGTCTCGGTGACACCCCTGCAGATGGCCATGGTTTACGCCACGGTTGCCAACGACGGGATGTGGGTGCAACCGCACTTGGTGCGAGAAGTTGTCGATGGATCGGGCGGTCGTAGTCCGACCATGCCGTTGGCACGTCGGGTCATCTCTGCTGCTACCGCGGCCGAGATGCGCATCATGCTCGAGGCTGTGGTCGATAGGGGTACAGGCACTGCAGCAGTCGTTGTCGGATACCGAGTTGGCGGCAAGACCGGCACGACGAACAAGTACTTGACCGACCTCCAGGCTTACAGCGAGGAAGAGGTGGTGGCGAGCTTTATGGGTATGGCGCCCATCGACGATCCGAAGGTCGTCATTGCCGTAGTTCTCGACTCGCCCCAAAATGACGCCAGTGGCGGCAAAGGAGCGGCCCCGGTGTTCGCCGAGGTCATGCTCAGCGCCCTTCATCAAGTCGGAGTCCCTCCCCATGGCTGAGCCGATCACCCTTCAAGAACTGGCGTTGCTGGTTGGCGGCGTGGCGGTCGGCGATGCTGCCACGGTGGTGTCCGACGTCACCCACGACTCGCGAACCGTCAGTGCCGGATCCCTGTTTGCCGCGGTGCGAGGATTTGTCGCTGACGGACACTCGTTCATCGGCGACGCTGTTGACGCCGGAGCGGTCGCCTTGTGTGTCGATGACCAATCCGTCGTACCGGCCGGACACCCCGCCATCGTGGTTCCGGACGTCCGCCGGGTGCTGGGTCAGCTGGCGAGTGCCGTACACGGCGACCCTTCTTCATCTCTGCGGGTTGTCGGCATCACCGGCACGAATGGCAAGACAACTGTCACCCATCTCCTCGAGTCGATCGCGGCAGCGGCCGGAATCCAGCAGTCGATCATCGGTACGGTCGGGGCCAGGATCAACGGTCGGCCGTTTGAGGTCGAACGCACCACTCCCGAAGCGACCGATTTCCAACGACTCCTCGCCGCGATGGTTGGCTTCAATGTGGACGTTGCCGCAGTCGAAGTCTCATCGCACGCGCTTGCGTTGGGCCGGGTCGATGGGACGAAGTTCGAGATAGGTGCATTTACCAACCTCTCGCAAGATCATCTCGACTTCCACGCCGACATGGACGGGTACTTGGCCGCCAAACAGTCGTTGTTCGACAGGTCGAAGACAGGTGTCGTCTGGGTGGACGACCCGGCAGGCAACAAGATCGCGTCGGAGGCCGAGATTCCGATCATCCGGGTCGGGCAAGGAGTCGATGCCGACATCCGCGGGGTAGCGGTGGCGGTGACGATGGATGGTTCGACCTTTGATGCCTCCGGTCCCGGTGGAGGAGCCCGCATGCATCTGCAGCTCCCCGGTCGTTTCAACATGTCCAACGCCCTGGTTGCCGCCGGCTGCGCCAATGCCCTTGGGATCGAATGGGACACGATCGCCGACGGTATCGCCAAGGTCTCCTCGATTCCCGGCCGCTTCGAGATCGTTCCGACGCAAAGAGATTGCACAGTGGTGGTGGACTACGCCCACACGCCCGCAGGGGTCGAATCGATGGTGGGCGCCGCTCGTGAATTGGTCGGTGATGGGCGGGTGATCGTGGTGGTCGGCGCCGCCGGCGATCGCGATCGCGACAAGCGCCCATTGATGGGTGCGGCGGCTGCGACCGCCGACGTAGCCGTGATCACCACCGACAACCCCCGTTCGGAGGATCCTGAGGCAATCGTGAGAGAGGTAGCGGCGGGAGCCGCCCCTGGTTCCGTGGTCGTGGTCGATCGGCGCGAGGCAATTGCAACCGCGATCGAGATGGCCGAGCCGGCCGACGTCGTTCTCATTCTGGGCAAGGGTCACGAGCGTTCACAGGAAATCGCCGGGGAATTCGTCACGTTCGATGACCGCCAGGTTGTGCGCGATGAGGCAGCACGATGAAGTGGGATCTCACAGTGGTCGGCCAGATTTGCGACGGAACAGTCTTTGGGGAGGCCGTCATCGAGTCGGTATCGATCGACTCCCGCACTGTTGCTCCCGGCGGGCTGTTCGTGGCGGTTCACGGAGACATGCACGACGGTCACGACTTCATTGACGACGCACGGCGTCAGGGTGCCGGCGCAGTCATCTCCGAGGTCGGACGTCTTGGTGCCGGACCCGGTGTAGAGGTCGGTGACACGCTTGAAGCCCTCCGCCTACTGGCGGTGGCGCGTCGCCGGGAGATCGCCTGTCCAGTGATCGCAGTAACCGGAAGCAGCGGCAAGACGACCACCAAGGATCTCATCGCAGCTGTGCTGGGTTTGGGCACCCACGCCTCACCGCGGTCGTTCAACAATGAGTTCGGTGTTCCGCTGACGATTCTGGGCGCTCCCGACGATGCCACCACGGTGGTGGTCGAGGTCGGGTCCAGGGGTCCCGGTCACATCGCTCATCTCGCGTCTGCGATCCGGCCGCACGTCGCCGTCATCACCAACGTCGGACCCGCTCACCTGGAGATGTTCGGGTCTGTGGAAGGTGTCATCGAGGCGAAGTGGGAGTTGATGGAGACTCTCCAAAGCGACGGCGTGGCGGTGCTGCCGGCAGGCGAGCAACGTCTACTGGACAGAGCGGTCGCAAGAGTGGTCACCTTCGGAGAAGGCGTCGCGGCCGACGTCGAAGCAACAGATGTCACTATCGATGAGGAGGGCCGAGCGTCGTTCACCATGCGCGCCGGCACCGAGTCGATCGGGTTGAGAATGCCGCTGCCGGGACGGCACCAGCCGGTGAACGCAGCCGCTGCGGTCGCTGTAGCCGTGGCTCTCGGGAGACCTTTTGCGGAGGCAGCGGCAAGGCTCGAGGACGCAGTCGTGTCGCCGTGGCGTATGGAACTGGTCACGATCGAAGTCGGCGGGGGCCAAAGCGTGGTGCTAAACGACGCCTACAACGCCAACCCAGACTCGATGCGCGCCGCCTTCGATACGGTGGTCGCCATGCCCGGACGCCACATCGCAGTATTGGGCAAGATGCATGAACTCGGCACCTTCGAGGCCGAGGCACATCGAGACGCCGGGGCTACCGCAGCGTCGATGGGATTTACGGTCCTCGCCGTCGGCGACGACCCTGGTATTGCCGAAGGAGCCGGGGAGGGCACGGCTGCGGTGGCCGATGCCGCAACCGCAGTCGAATGGCTGCGCAAGATGATGGCTCCCGGTGACGTCGTACTGGTTAAGGCGTCGCGTGCTGCCGGGCTTGAGGCCGTCGTGACGGGACTGCAAAGGGGCCAATCGTGATTGCGATGCTGGCAGCAGCTGCCGTCTCATTCCTGGTGACGATCCTGCTGACGCCTCTGGCGATCCGGTTCCTGAGTGACCGCTCGATTGGCCAGTTCATCCAGGACGAGGTCGATCATGATCACAAGAGAGGCACCCCGACGATGGGTGGTCTGGTCATCATCGTCGCAGTGGTGGCCGGGTGGTTGTTCGGCCATGTCGACGCCCGTACGCCTGAGGGCGCCTGGCAGATCGGCTTCCGCACCTTCCAGGTGCCCGGTCTGTTGGTTCTGATTGCCTTTGTCGGGATGGGCTTTATCGGGTTCCTCGATGATCTGTCGAAGGTGACCCGGTCCCGCAACCTTGGTCTCAACAAGCGCTGGAAGCTCGCAGGCCAGGTCGCCATCGCTTCCCTCTTTGCCTGGGGAGCGATCGGGTACGGCGTCGAGACCGAGATCTCGTTTACTCGCCCGATCGGTTTCGATCTCGGGGCGTTCTACGTGTTCTGGGTTCTGATCATGCTGGTCGCGACCGCAAATGCCGTAAACCTCGCAGATGGTCTCGACGGGCTGGCCTCAGGATCGGCCGGGCTGGTCTTTGGCGCCTTCGTGATCATGTCGTTCTGGCAATTCCGCCATCCCGAGTTCTATGCGAACCTTGGAACACTTGAGTTGGCAGTGCTGAGCGCATCGCTTACCGGCGCCGCCCTCGGGTTCCTGTGGTGGAACGCCCCACCGGCGCGGATATTCATGGGGGACACCGGATCGCAAGCGCTGGGTGGCGCGATGGCCGCCCTGGCGTTGCTCACCAACACCCACCTTCTGCTTGTCGTGTTGGGCGGCCTTTACGTGTTGGAGACCGTGTCGGTGATCGTTCAGGTCATCGGATTCCGCGGTTGGGGCAAGCGGGTGTTCCGGATGGCTCCCATACATCACCACTTCGAGTTGAAGGGCTGGCCGGAAACGACGGTGATCGTTCGGTTCTGGATTCTGTCGGCTCTATTCGTGGCCCTTGCCCTTGGACTCTTCTATGGGGACTTCATCACGGGAGGCGGTGTCGGATGACTGTCCTTGTGATCGGGCTCGGCATTAGCGGCCGCGCTGCGGTCGATCTCCTCAACTCCCAGGGTGAACGAGTTGTCGGATACGACGCCAGGTCCGAATCCGCCAGCGGGGTCGATGCCGACGAGATCCGCACCGGAGCTTGGGAGAAAGATCTGCTCGACGGGATAGATCTCGTCGTTCCGTCTCCCGGCATCGCCGAGACGTCGCGCGTGATGGCTGACGTCCTCGCCTCCGGGCTTCCGGTGTGGAGCGAACTCGAGTTGGGATTCCGGGCTCTCGAGGGCAAACCGGTAGTGGCCATAACCGGTACGAATGGAAAGACAACAGTCACCGAATTGACGGCGGCAATGCTTATCGCCTCAGGGATCGATGCTGCTGCTGTCGGCAATATCGGAGATCCGATTTCGGGTGCCGACGTCACCGATCACGACGTCCTTGTAGTTGAGGCCTCGTCGTTCCAGCTTCGATTCATCGATCAGTTTCGGCCCAGTGCTGCCGTGATCATCAACTTTGCCCCGGATCATCTCGACTGGCACCCCGACGTTGCCGCATACGGCGCGGCCAAGGCGCGCATCTTTGAGCGAATGGGCTCCGGAGATCGGCTCGTGTTCGATGCCGACGATCCTGGAGCAGCCGGCCTGGTTGCGTCTTCGGGATCGGTTCGCATCGGCGTGTCCGGTGTTCGAGGCAGCGGTGGGTCGGGTCCCGATGGCGGTGATGTGAAGCTGGCCGGCACCAAGGTATCGCTGCAGGATCTGAACCGAGTCGACCCCGCGATGCTGGTCGACCTTGCTGCTGCTGCCGAGGCAGCGCGGGCGCTCGGCGCTACTGATGACGGAATCGCCGAAGCGGCCGTGGCATACCAGTCGGGTCGTCACCGCCGCGAGGTCGTGGCCGCGGTAGGCGGGGTGACGTTCGTCGACGATTCCAAGGCGACCAATCCGCATGCAGCCCTCGCCGCCATCGCTTCCTATCCATCCGTTGTGTTGATCGCTGGAGGCCGAGCGAAGGGTCTTGATATTCGTCCGCTGGCGACCGCCGAATCTGTTCGTGGTCTCGTAGCGATTGGCGAAAGCGCCGATCTTCTGCTCGATGAAAGACCAGATGGGATAGCAGCCGAGTCGATGGCTGAGGCCGTGGCCCGTGCCGTGTCACTGTCGAGCCCCGGCGATGTGGTGCTGCTGGCCCCGGGCTGTGCGAGTTTCGACATGTTCGACTCCTACGGCCATCGTGGCGACGTCTTCGCCGCGGCGGTCCGCGAGGAGGTCGGCATCTAATGGCTACCCGAGTCGTGGCGATGCCGAGGAATCGGACGGCGGTACGCGAAGCGCAGCGTCAAGCCCGTGGTCACTCTCGGGCGGTCGGGTTCCTCCTGGTGCCGGTGGGCCTGCTGCTGGTGCTTGGACTTGGCGCAATATTGTCGGCGTCTTCTGTGGTCGGACTGCGCGAGACCGGTGATGCGCTGTACTACTTCAAGCGTCAGATCGCCTGGCTGGGCGCCGGTGTCTTCGGTCTGGTCGCCGCGGCGATGACTCCGCTGCGCTGGTGGCGGAAGATGGCATTTCCGCTCTTCGTGACGACCGTCGGAATGCTGGTTGCCGTTCTCTTCTTTGGCGTGCGGTCCAACGGGGCTCAGCGCTGGCTCGAGATCGGTCCCATCACGCTTCAGCCTTCTGAGATCGCCAAGCTGACCACGATCCTGTTTCTCGCCACGATCGTGTCGCGCCGGGAAGATTCGATGTATCGCGTTCGTGACTTCTTCTGGCCGGTCGCTGGATCGGTTGGAATCGTGGCCTCTCTTGTGATCATGCAGCCCGATCTTGGGACAACTCTGCTCGTGGCGGCTGGATCGTTTGCGGTCTTGGTCGCCAGCACCGCTCCCTTCCTGTACGTGGTCGGCAGCGCATTGTTGGGTTCGGCTGCAGCGTTGGTGGCGGCAGTTGTGTCTCCATACCGATGGGCCCGGGTCACCGCCTTCCTGGACCTCCAGTCCGATCCGCTCGGATCCTCCTATCAAGCCGTGCAGAGCCTGGTCGCCCTTGGCACCGGCGGACTCTGGGGTGTCGGCCTTGGAGCCAGTAGAGCGCGCTGGTCTTTCCTTCCCAACGCCCACACTGATTTCGTGTTCTCGATTCTCGGTGAGGAGACCGGACTGGCAGGATCACTTGCCGTGGTCTTCTTGTTCACGCTTCTCACGATCGCCGGCACGGCCATTGCGATGCGCGCCGCCGACCGTTTCGGACGCCTGCTTGCGATCGGAATCACTACATGGCTCGCAACGCAGGCAATCGTCAACATCGGTGGAGTGACCGGAATCCTGCCGATCACCGGCGTACCGCTGCCGTTCGTGTCGTTCGGTGGTACCGCCCTCGTGATGGCGCTGGTAGGCGTCGGGGTGCTCGTCAGTGTCGCTAGGGATCGACCCGACGTCGCGGTGACCGTGCGGTGACCTATGTCATTGCTGCCGCCGGAACCGGTGGTCATGTCTATCCAGCACTAGCTGTCGCCGAGGCCCTCACCAACCGAGGTGTTCGGCGCGATCAGATCCTCTTTGTAGGCGGCAATAGGTTGGCTGCCACGGCTGTGCCTGCTGCTGGTTTTCCGTTCCTCGGATTCGAGTTGACGCGTCTACACCGCAACCTGTCTCCGCAGAACCTCAAAATCCCGGTGATCTTGCGTCGGACTTCGGCAGCCATGGCAGATGAAATCCTCAAAGTTGGGGGACGGGTGGTGCTCGGCATGTCGGGCTACGTAACCGTTCCGGCTGCGATGGCAGCTAGACGTGCCGGCCTTCCATTCGTGCTGCAGGAGCAAAACGCCCATCCGGGACTAGCTGCGCGGTTCGCCTCGCGTCCAGCCGTCACCACCTTTCTTGGTCTTCCCGGCCGGGCTGAGGCCCTTCCGCGCTCGGAACTGGTTGGAAACCCTCTGCGCAGTGAGATCGCCAACTTCGATCGACGGACCCTCCGTCAGGAGGCCCGCGCCCGCTACGGAGTGGCCGACACGGAACCGGTTATCGGCATCGTCGGTGGTTCGCAGGGAGCCCGGGTTCTGAACGAGGCCGCAGCCCGAATCGTCGAGGACTCATCCAAAATCGGATCCCTGATCCATCTCACGGGGTCCGACGCATACGATGAGATGAATCGGCGAGCGGCGGCCGGTTCGCTACCGTGGATCTGCCTCCCAAATGAGTCTCAGATGGAGTACTTCTACGCGGCCGTTGACCTCGTTGTCTGCAGGTCTGGAGCCATGACGGTGAGCGAACTGGCGGCCACCGGCACACCTTCGCTGCTGGTACCTCTTGCCAGAGTCGGACAGAGCTGGAACGCCGAGTCGCTGAGTGCGACCGGTGGTGCCGAGATCGTCGCCGAAGGAGACGTCGGTTCGCTTCCGGCCAGGATCACCGCACTACTCAGCGACGAGCACGGCCTGGCCGCGATGAGTCGATCGGCGCGTTCTGCCGCCTTTGCCGACTCGGCCGGGGTGATTGCGGATCGACTGATAGAGGTGGCCAATGCCTGATCTGGTGCCTTATCGGCGGGTCCACGTGATTGGTGCAGGAGGCACCGGCATGTCAGGGCTGGCCAAATTGCTGGTCCAATGTGGCCATCAGGTGACCGGATCAGATCTAAAGCCCGGCACGATGCTTACGGCGCTCGAAGGCGCAGGTGCCGACACCTGGATCGGCCACCGCCCCGATATGACGGTAAAGGCCGATCTCGTCGTCGTGTCGTCGGCCGTCCCGGCAAACGATCCAGAAGTGAGAGCAGCGCGTGAGGCCGGTATCGAGGTTTGGGAGAGGCCGCAGTTGCTGGCCGCCATCACCAAACGGCTCGGCACCATCGGGATCACCGGAACCCACGGTAAGACCACCGGCACAGCGATGGCCGTCACCGCTCTGAGGGCCCTCGGTAGAGATCCCAGCTTTATGGTCGGCGGGCGTCTGATCGACCTCAACACCAACTCTCACCTCGGAGAGGAAGACCTGTTTGTGCTCGAAGCCGACGAGGCTTTCGGAACATTCTTGTCGTTGGAGCTCGACGGGCTCCTCATCACCAACATCGAATCCGACCACCTCGACTATTACGGGTCGGTCGAGAACATGGAGGACGCATTCGCCGAGGTCGCATCCAAGGTGAACGGTCCGGTTGTCGCCTGCTTCGATGATGAAGGAGTTCAACGACTGGCAGGCCGCAACGGCTCGTTGATCGGCTACGGATTCGACGAAGGTGCGCGATGGCGGATATCAGCCCTTGACCACCGCGATGGTGGGGTGGCCTTCTCCTTGATCGGCCCTTCTCAAGTCGAAGTTTGGGTCCCCAAGCCCGGACATCACGTGGCGCGAAACGCAGCCGGCGTGATTGCGCTCCTCGCCGAGAGTGGATTCGACCCGGCACAGGTGGCGGCAGGCCTGGAGACCTTTACAGGGGTTCGGCGCCGCTTTGAGGTCAGATCGCGACACGGCGGCGTGGTCCTGATCGATGATTACGCGCACCACCCAACCGAAGTGGCAGCGACGCTCGAGGCGTCGAGGCTGGGGCACTCGGGTCGGGTCATCGCGGTTTTCCAGCCGCATCGATTTACCCGCACCGAAGAGCTCGGCCTGGCATTGGGCGAGGCCCTGTCGCTCGCCGACCGCATATTCGTGACCGATGTGTATGCAGCCGGGGAAGCTCCGATCCCTGGCGTATCCGGAAACTCGGTCCTTGCTGGAGTCTCTGATCCCTCCAAGGCCACCTATGTACCGCGACGGGCAGACCTCGCGGCGGCGGTAGCGGCTGAGGTCCAATCAGGAGACCTGATTCTCCTTCTGGGTGCTGGCGATGTGACGCAGGTTGCGGACGAGTTGGCACCGCTGCTCCCCACGTAATGGCACATCTTGAACGTCTCCGAGCCGCCGGGAGGCTTGATCAAGACGTCGCTCTCGGCCCACTCACTACGTACCGACTTGGTGGTCCGGCGCGATACCTGGTGACCATCGAAAGTGAGCAGGATCTCCGGGATGCCTGGGCGGTGGCGGGCGACGAAGGACTGCCGGTGCTTCCGCTGGGACGCGGGAGCAACGTGGTGGTCGCCGAGTCCGGCTTCGCCGGGGTGGTCATCCAGCCGGGTCCTGGCCTCAGTCGTCGCTCGATCGGCGACGACGTGATAGCCGGTGCAGGCGTACCGCTGCCGCTCCTAGCCCGGGAATCGGCTCGAGCGGGACGCGGGGGACTGGAGTTCTTTGCCGGCATTCCGGGATCCGTGGGCGGTGCTGTTCGGATGAACGCCGGCTGTCACGGAACGGAAACGTCCGACGTGCTCATCTCGGCGAGGATCTTCGATCTGGGCAGCGGCGAAGCTGCCGATTGCACTCCGGCCGACCTGGACCTGGCATATCGCCGGTCCAACATCGACGATTCAAAGTTCGTCGTCGAGGCCCGCTTTGCGACGGTGGCTTGCGAGGCCGCTGAGTCGGAATCGAAGATTCGGGAGATCACCCGATGGCGTCGTGACAACCAGCCGGGGGGAACCCTCAATGCCGGAAGCGTCTTCAAGAATCCGGACGGCGACACCGCAGGACGAATCGTCGACAGCCTCGGATTGAAGGGACTCAGCTGTGGTGCGGTAAGCGTGAGTGAGCGGCATGCCAACTTCTTCGTGGCCGGAGAAGGAGCCACCGCCCAGGATCTGCACGCGCTGGTTCGAGACGTCCAGAAGCGGGTAAAGGATGAAGCCGGAGTCGACCTGGAGCCCGAGATCAGGTTTGTCGGGGACTTCGGGTGACGTCGGCTTCCGGAATGCGGCGTTGGCCACTCGTGGTGTTGATTCTCACACCGGTGGCGGTGTTGGCATTAGCCCACTCGCCTCTGATGGCTATAGAAGCGGTCGAGGTCCTCGGTGCCGACCACACCGACGTTCAGGGTGTGGTCGATGGCCTGGGGATAGGCCCGGGTGCGCTCCTGCTCTGGGTCGACACGAGTGCGATCGAGGAGGCTGTGAAGAGGGAGCCGTGGGTCGCCGATGTCAAGGTCGACCGCATCTGGCCCGCCAGGGTGGTGGTCGAGGTTTTGGAACGCGAACCGGCGGTGTGGATCGAAGGTGTCCTGGGATGGATGCTGGTCGGTCGCGATGCGGCCGTCCTGGAGCGCAGCGACGTACCCGGTACCGGACTGCTGCGCGCCGCTCTGGCCTTTCCCGATCGATACCCCGGAGATAGGCCCGTCGACCCGCTGTGGAATGAGGTCGTGACGATGGCGCTGGTCCTGTCTGATGACATCGGAGGGACCCTCACCCTCGAGATGCGAGGTGTTGAGATGTGGACGGTGGTGTTTGGACACGATGTCCGTTTGGGGCATCCGATCGACCTTGCAGACAAGGGAAGGACCTTGCGGGCGATGCTTGCCGAGGAAGTGCCCGACGGAGCGATTATCGACGTCAGTTCGCCGCTTCGACCGGCGCTGGTCCCGGCAGAGTCTCAAGTAGACATCGAGAGTCCATAACCGCAAGGGTGATGCGACCCATGAGGGTCGCTATTGTTTGGGGTCGAGATGAGGAGATGATCGGATGATGACCTCTGGTCCCGGTCCGCAGAGCTACCTCGCCGTCATCAAAGTTGTTGGCGTCGGCGGTGGCGGAGTAAACGCCGTAAACCGGATGATCGAGTCCGGGATGCGCGGCGTCGAGTTCGTCGCGATCAATACCGACGCTCAGGCGTTGCTCATGTCTGACGCGGATATCAAATTGGATATCGGACGCGACCTGACCAGGGGGTTGGGCGCAGGAGCCGATCCCGAGGTGGGTCGGGCTGCTACCGAAGCGCATCGCGAAGAGATCGAAGACGCACTGCGCGGAGCCGACATGGTGTTCATCACCGCCGGCGAGGGTGGAGGAACTGGAACCGGTGGTGCCCCGATCGTCGCCGAGATCGCCCGCAGCTTGGAAGCACTAACAGTCGCGGTCGTGACTCGCCCATTTGGATTCGAAGGCCGGAGACGGTCCGTACAGGCCGAACAGGGAATCCAGGCCGTTCGCGCCGCGGTCGACACACTTATCGTCATTCCCAATCAGCGGCTCCTGGAGTTTTCGGACCAGAACCTCCCGATCGTTGACGCGTTCCAACTCGCAGACGACATCCTGATGCAAGGTGTCGGAGGGATCACCGACCTCATTACGACGCCCGGTTTGATCAACGTCGACTTCGCCGACGTCAAGTCGGTCATGTGGGGCGCCGGTACCGCGGTTATGGGCATCGGAGTGGGTCGGGGTGAGGATCGAGCGATTCAGGCAGCCGAGAAGGCAATCTCCAGCCCAATGTTGGAGTTGTCGGTAGAGGGGGCCCGTGGCGTGCTCCTCTCGGTCGCGGGCTCGAGGAGCATGAGTCTGCACGAGGTAAACGCTGCTGCCACGTCGATCGCAGAACACTGCGATCCCGATGCAAACATCATCTTCGGAGCGACCATCGACGACTCGATGGGCGAGGAGATGCGGGTGACTGTGATCGCTGCTGGGTTCGGTGGTGTTTCTTCAGATCGCTCACGAATTCAGGCTCCTTCAACAGAGATCGGCCAAACGGCACCGACGCCAGAGGGATCCGAAGACGGACCCGGCGACGCCGAATCCGGCGACGATCCGTTCGACGTAGATATTCCTGACTTCCTGCGGGGATGATCAGACCCAGGGTCGTTGGTGTCGCGTTCGGGACGGCGTCTGACGGCGATCCTCGACTCGACGACCAGGTGCGGGCTGCGCTCTCCAGTTCTCTCGGTATCGCATCAGAGTGGGCCTGGGTCCGCCAGGTGCATGGTGCTGTGGTGGTCGAACCCAGCGGCCCCGGGATCGGGGAACAAGCAGATGCGATCATCACCACGGATCCCGATCTTCCGATAGCCGTATCGGTCGCCGACTGCCTGCCCGTTGCGCTCATCGCCGATGGGGCCGTCGGAATCGCCCACGCCGGGTGGCGGGGGGCTGCTGAAGGTGTAGTCGGGATGACAATTGCGGCACTGGCGGCTGGCGGGCACGATCCACATACTGCAGTCATTGGCCCCGGAATCGGCCCGTGCTGCTTCGAGGTCGGAGACGAGGTTGCAGATCGCTTTCCGGGCAATAGCTCTCGCACCAGCTGGGATACGATGAGCGTGGACCTTCCCGGCGCCGTCAGCGCCGACCTCAAGGGACTAAAGATCGAGGTGGTCGGTGGATGCACTCACCACGACAACCGCTTTCACTCGTTTCGCAGCGATGGGACCAATCACCGTCAGTTTGGAGTCGCGTGGATAGCACCGGACTGACCGAGGTCGAAGAGAGGATTGAGGCGGCGGCCAGGCAGTCGGGCCGCTCCGATCCGATCCGGCTGGTGGTGGTCACCAAGTATGCGTCCGATTCCGAGGTTGCCTGGGTCGTAGCCGCCGGGGCTGCCGATCTTGGTGAGAACCGAGCCGATGCTCTCGTCAGGAGGTCTGCGCAATTCGGAGACGTCGTCTGGCACTTCGTGGGCCGGGTGCAGGGGAACAAGGCGAGGGTGATTCGACCTGCAACCCGACTGCTGCATTCCATGGACCGGTCGAACCTGGTCGGCTACTGGTCGAAGGGCGATGCAGTTTCGCCGCCCGTCCTGGTTCAGGTGAATCTGGCAGGGGAGCCTCAGAAGGCTGGGGTTGCTCCAGATGAGGTTCGACCATTGATCGAACATTGCGCCACATCGGGCATCGAGGTTCGCGGGCTCATGACGGTGCCGCCGCGGCCGGAGGTGGGAGCCGATTCGGCCCGCTGGTTCGCCACCCTGCGTCAACTTCGTGACGATGTGCGTGTCGATCATCCCGGGGTAGAAGAGCTGTCGATGGGTATGACCGACGACTTCGAAGTGGCGATCAGCGAAGGAGCGACAATCTTACGGGTCGGACGAGCTATCTTTGAGCCGTCCCGCAACGAAGGTTGATTCGAGCAATGGGCATGTGGCAGAAGACACTCTTTTACCTCGGCTTGGTCGACGAGGACGATCCGGGCTCGTACTCGCCGGAAACTCCTCACGGCCAGCGGGTGCCGCAGCGTCGTCCCGATCAGCTGGTGGCAGAACCGGGTGGCCGGGGCGCACAGCGTCGTCCTGTTGAGCAGCCGGCAGTACAGGAACGGCCTGAGGTCGCAGTGCGACGTAGTCCGCCCCGTCGGGTAGAGGCCCCCCAGCAGTTTGCAGATCCGATGCCGGCTGCAGGTGCTGGAGTCCAGGGCCGGCGGGTCGAGCCGCCGATGTCAACCCGCCGTCGGGCCACAGCCACCGATGGTGCACTCGCCGAGGCCGGTGTGGTGATCCGCCCGCCCGACACGCCGTTGGTGAGGACTGTGTCGGACACAGATCTCGAATCTGAAGTGATCGTGGCCACCTCTTATTCAGACGCCCAATTGCTTGCCGACCACATCAGATCGACGATCCCCGTTGTGCTCGATCTCAGAAAGGTCGAGCCGGCGATGGTGCGCCGCCTGGTCGACTTCGCCAGTGGATTGACTTATGCGCTCGGCGGATCGATGCGCAAGATCGGCCAGGGGGTCATCTTGGTGACGCCGCAGAACATAAATCTAAGCCGTGACGAGCGACGTCGGCTCAAGGACCTCGGGTACTACCAGGCGCCGGAAGAGGGCTGAGCCCAACCGTGTCCGCAATTTGTTTCGTTCTTCAGGTCTACTGGATCGTCGTGGTCGCCCGGATCATCATGGAGTGGATTCCCGTCTCCTACGACCACCCTCTGGCTCGCCTCCGCTCGGTGTTGCGATCGGTCACCGAGCCGATTCTCGGCCCGCTGCGGCGCTTGATTCCGCCGGTGCGGTTGGGTGGAGCGGGCCTAGATCTGAGCCCGATCATTCTCCTCATCACTCTCAGCCTGCTGGCGGAGGCGATCTGTAACTGAACTCGGTCTGGAATCAGCTGAGTTCAATGGCGAGGGTGATCGAGGCGTGCTCGCCGACCGGCCACGGGCTGCCGGAACCATCCCTGATCAATACCGTGACCAAAGTCTCGGAGGTCACCGAGGCCTGGTGCCTTTCCATGGCGGTCTCGACTCGCGGATCGTCTGAGTCCCATCGCAATGTGATGCGATCCGACACGTCGAGGTCAGCAGCGCGGCGCATCCCCTGAACGGCCTTCACGATGTCTCGAGCCATCCCCTCGATGAGCAGGTCTTCGGTGAGATCGGTGTCAAGGGCAACGCTGAGCTCCTCGCCGGTCGCTACGGCCAGTCCTGCTCGAGCCTCACGGGTGACGATCACGTCATCGAGCGAGATCGTGATTCCAAGTACCTCGACTTCACCTCCCGCCACCACCCGGTCGGCGGCCTCGGAATCGAGAGCTGCGATCGCCGCAGCCGCATCCTTCATAGACGAGCCAAAGCGCGGGCCGAGGGCACGGAAGTTCGCCTTTAGCCCGAGGTGAGCGAGGCTCGCTTCGTCGGCGGAGGTTTCTACAACCTTTACGTTCAGCTCCTCGGCGATCAGGCCGGCGTGAGCATCGATTGCAGCGCGAACCCGGGCATCGTGGCTGACGACGGTCACCCGGGCCAGGGGCTGGCGGATCTTTAGCGCTTCGCTGACTCGCAACCCTCGCCCCAGCGATACCGCTCGACGGATCGCGATCATCTGGTCTTCAAGAGACGGATCGATGAGGCCGTCAATCGCTTCGGGATAATCCTCGTGATGAACGCTTGCTGCGCCCTTGTCTCCGGGTGCTCGCTGCGAGACGACCAGGCCCTGGTACATCGTCTCGGTGACAAAGGGGAGCACGGGCGCCATGAGTTGGGCGAACGTCACAAGCACTTCGTACAACGTTGCAAATGCGGCCGTGGAGTCGGCCGGCATCGCTTCTCCGGCCTCGCGTGCTGCCCAGAAGCGGCGACGCGACCTACGGATGTACCAATTGGTGAGATCGTCGACAAACGAGATGAGCGGGGGGATGACGTTGTAGAGGTAATAGCCCTCCATCTCGATATTTACTCGCTTGACCAGGCTCTGCAGGACCGAGAGGATCCACCTGTCTATCTCCGGCCTCTCTTCTGCAGGCAGAGCGTTGTCCAAGTCGCCGGCGCTGAGGCCTTCTGCTGCGGCGTACGTCGTAAAGAAGGAATAGGCGTTCCAATAAGGCAACAGCACGGTGCGGACCACCTCGCGCACCCCCCGCTCGGTGAATCGAAGCGGCTCAGCGCGGACAACGGGCGAGTTGATGAGAAACGCCCGTAGCGCGTCCGCACCGGTGGCATCGAGCAATTCGAAGGGGTCGGGATAGTTCTTGAGGCTCTTTGACATCTTGCGGCCGTCTTCGGCGAGGATCATCCCGTTGACGACACAGTTCTGGAACGGGAACGAGTCGAACAGGGCGGTGGAGTGGATCACCAGGGTGTAGAACCAACCCCGCGTCTGGTCGAGGCCTTCAGCGATGTAGTCGGCGGGGAAGCTGGCCTCGAACCGCTCCTTGTTTTCGAATGGGTAGTGGCTCTGTCCATACGGCATGGCGCCGGATTCGAACCAAACGTCCAGCACCTCTGGCGTTCGGATCATCTCGGCCCCGCACTTGTCGCAGGGAAAGACGATTTCGTCGACGATGTGTTTGTGGAGATCGGTTACCCGGACTCCAGAGAGCTGTTCCAGTTCGTCGATCGACCCGGCGCAAACGCGGTGATCGCACGTGGAGCACTCCCAGACGGGCAAGCACGATCCCCAGAAACGGTTCCGGCTGATAGCCCAGTCCCTGGCGTTTTCCAGCCAGTTTCCGAACCGGCCCACGCCGACGTGCTCGGGAACCCAGTGGATCGTCTTGTTCAGCTCGGCCATGCGATCACGGATTCGTTCGACCGCTACGAACCAAGTTGGTATCGCCTTGTAGATAAGGGGTGTGTCGGTCCGCCAGCAGAACGGATAGGAGTGGACCGCCCGTTCGCTGCGGACGAGATCTCCGGTGGCGGCAAGCAGGTCGAGCAGTGTTGCATCGGCCTCTTTTACGTTTACTCCTTCGACCTCGGGCACTTCGGCGGTGAAGTTGCCGATTTCGTCGACTGGATCAACTATCACGTCGAGTCCGGCGGCTCGGAACGCATCGAAGTCCGCTTCCCCGTATGCGGGAGCCATGTGGACGAGGCCCGTCCCTTCGTCGGTACTCGTCTCGTCACTGGCGACCACGACGAAAGCACCCTCATCGACCTTGTCGGCGAAGTAGTCGAAGACGGGCGCGTAGCGGGTTCCAAGGAGATCATTGCCCGTTGCTCGCGCAGTGGCCGCGGGGGAATCTTCCCAATAGGAACCGACAAGCTCCTCGGCGATCCAGTAGCGGCCTTCGCTGGAACCTATTGGTGCGTCGATTCTGACGTAATTGATATCTGGTCCGACTGCGACCCCGAGGTTCGACGGCATCGTCCATGGGGTCGTCGTCCAGATGAGGAGATAGTCGCCTGGTTCGGCAGGACCGGTTGAATCGATGACCCGGAGCCGCACCGTGATTGATGGATCCTCAACGTCTTTGTATTCGCCGAGGTTCACCTCGTGATTGGACAAAGGTGTTGCGGCTCCCCACGAGTATGGGAGGACCTTGAAGGCCTTATAGACGAGCCCTTTGTCCCACAGCTGCTTGAAGACCCACCACACGGACTCCATGAAGTCCACATCCATCGTCTTGTAGTCGTTTTCGAAGTCGACCCAGCGTCCGATCCGTCGAGTTATCGCCTCCCACGGCTCGGTGTTGCGCATCACGCGGGCACGGCAGGCTTCGTTGAACTCGGCTACGCCGAACTCGGCGATTTCCGCCGGTCCGGAGAGACCCAATTCCTTCTGAACCTCAAGCTCTATCGGAAGACCATGGGTGTCCCAGCCGAATCGTCGTTCGACCCGGTGACCACGCATTGTCCAATAGCGGGGAACGATGTCCTTTAGGACGCCGGCGAGGAGGTTTCCGTAGTGCGGGCTGCCGGTGGGGAATGGGGGACCGTCGTAGAACGAGAACTCGCTCGAAGCGGGACGCTGTGCGACCGACGTGGCAAAAGCGTCGATCTCATCCCACAGATCGAGAATCGACTGTTCTTGATCTGGGAATACCACATTGGCGGATACCCGCTCAAAGGGCCGCTGGTTGGTCATGTCCGTCCTCGGTCGGCGTCAAAGCCACCGGGACGGGGGTTAACCCGCGGTACCACCCGGCTTGCCGTGCTCCGAGCGCGGCCGCTCTTCATACCCATCTCGGAGGGCGGTCCCGGCGAGGTCTACTCGGGCTCTAAAGGCCGTTTCTGCTCGCAGTTCGGGGGTGATGTCGATTCCGGAACGAATACCGACCTCGCACCATCGTCGGCTCGCTGTGATCCGTATCCGGGCGACTTCCCGTCGTCACCGTGGCGCGGGAAGATAACAGACGTTGCCCGTTCTCCGTTGCCCGTTCCCCGATGCCTGACTCGTGACTGGAAACTGGAGACCGGAGACGGGCTACTTTCCCCTCATGCTCTCCGCACACCCCAAAGGGGTTGTAGTGACTGCTTGGGTCGTTCCGGGTGCGAGTCGCGACGAGGTGGTGGGGGAGCACGATGGTGCGTTGAAGGTGCGGACGGTGGCTCCGGCCGAGGGCGGGAAAGCGAATCGGCGGGTGGCCGAGCTGGTCGCTCAAGCCGCAGGTGGTCGCCGCGGGGACATCGTGTCGGGAGCGTCTTCGCGACGCAAACAAGTAGTGGTGTCTGGAGTCACGCTGGCTGAGGCGTCTGTCGCGCTCGGGGTCGGCCTTCTTGATCCATAAGCCGCCGCGACCTCAGGGGCCGTGGTAACGTCGCTCGCCCTCGGGAGGAGATGATGGCCCGTTCGCTAGCAGCGTCAACGCTCAAGCGCTTCCGCAAAATGCTGGAGGATGAACAGTCGCGCCTCACCGAGGTCATCCGGGACATCGAGGACGAGCAAGAGGAGCTTCGGCTCAGCGAGACCTCCGCAGAACGGAGTCCCGATCCGAACACCGCCGAGGGCGGATCGCTGGCGTTCGAGAGAGAAAAGGAGCTTTCGCTTCTCGAAAACGCCAAGGATCTACTGGCACAGTCCGATGCGGCTCTGGAACGAGTCGGTGATGGTTCGTATGGGACTTGCGCCCACTGTGGTAGCTCGATACCGGTCGCTCGGCTCGAAGCGCTGCCGCATACCAAGCTGTGTGTGGTTTGCTCATCCGCCCGGCACTAGGTAACCCGCGCCTCGC
>CAXMOL010000040.1:0-7472 GCA_964194935.1 uncultured Kiloniellaceae bacterium | reverse complement strand
GCCTGCAGGGACCGTCGCAGATATCGCATTTACGCTCGAAGACCCGATCAGGATTAACGGTCTGGTGTTCCTGGTCGCCTGGGTCGACCGCGATGAAGACGGTCTTTTCGACGAGGTGTCCGACGACATCGCGGTACGCGTCGATGGGACGCTTGCCGCGGCATCGGCGGTCATCACGGTCGTCTCTCTGGAACCCACTTCGATCGTCGCGGTGGATCAAGAGGGTGATGGAACGGTGGTCACGGTCGCCGAACTGGTTCTTCCCGCGGTGGGCTTCGTCGAGTTGCTGCTCGACGCTGGCGGCTCTCCCGGCGAACGCCTCGCTCTGACCGGAAGCCGGGGGGCGGGATCCTACGAGGAGATCTCAATCGAACTGGAGGAGCCGCTCACCGGGGACACGGTGCTCTGGGTTCGCACGATCATCGACTTCGATGAGGACGGTGCGGCGACCTTTGAGGATCCTTTCGGGTTGGTCGAATTTGATGGAGCCGTGGCCCAGGCTCAGTTCACTTACACGATTCCGGAAGACGACAGCTAGCCGGCCTGCCCGCAGGGTTCAGCCAAGGATGCTGCGTATGAGTAACGCGGTGGCGGCGAGTGCTGAGATCGTGAGGATGCCGCGCTTGATCCAGACGCCCTCGAAGCGGTCCTTTACTTTGTTGCTGAGGGCCAATCCGAGTGCCATCGCCGGCAGCAGATACAGCGCTATTTGCAGATCGGTTGCAACTATCTGACCGCCGAGAGCGCGGAGCAGAATCGAAAACGTCAGCCCGACCGAGAAGACAACTGCGAGCGTGGAGCGCATCATCGGCCCGGGTGCATCTCGGTAGAGGATGCCTACCGGAGGGCCTCCAATAGCGCCGACGATTCCTGTGATTCCCGATAACACTCCGGTTCCGAACTCGGTTGCCCGGTTCCGTCGCAGTGCGGCACCGGTGCCGACGATGTAGACGGCGAGCAGCACGATTACGGCCAGCGTCATGTCCAGCCGCTGCGAACTCAGCGTGAGTATCAGGCCCAGACCGATCAGGCCTCCCGGGATTCTGCCCAGCAGGATCCAACCCACCCCGGATCTGTCGATCGAGGCGCGCTCTCGGACCAGCATCGAGACGCTCAGGGGGACGGCGATGAGGAGATTCGGTACCGGGGCCAACAGCGGGTCGATGAGCAGGAGGATCGGGACCGAGATCACATTGAACCCGATTCCGATCACTCCCTGGATCAGGGCTGCGAACGCGACGATGACGATCGCTAGTGCGAGGTCCGGGAACGAGACAGGCATGTGCGGGTGACGGTAGAGAGCGTGGTGGCGTTATCCGCCCGATGGCGGTGGCCAGGCGGGGACCCGTCCCAACATGGCTGGAGGCTCCTGGTAACCCAGGCTCCGGGCGAGCCACACTCCGGTGGCGGCCAAGACCGTCGGGTCGAGGCCCGTTTCGATCCCCATCCGGGCGAGCAGGGCGACCAGATCCTCTGAAGCCACATTCCCGCCTGCCCCGGGGGAGAAGGGACTGCCACCGAATCCGCCGACCGCAGCGTCCAGGGCGCCCACACCCGCATCCCGAGCTGCCAGGGCGTTTGCGTATCCCGCGTTCAGGGTGTTGTGGAAGTGGCATCGGATCGGGAGATCGCCCGCCGCGCCGGAAACCGCGTCGATCATGATCCGCACTGAGTTCGGATCGGCGACGCCGATTGTGTCTCCCAGGGCGATCTCGTCGGCACCGGCTTCGGCCATTGCCGCCGCGATCCCGGCTACCCGGGCCGCCGGGATCGCGCCTTCTACGGGGTCGCCAAATGCGACTGAGATTGTTACCGACGCCTTACGACCTGCACTCTTGGCCTGTTCGATAAGCCGCGCAGCTTCCAGATTGCGGTCTGTGGCCGAGGCCCCGGTGTTCTTGCCGGCGTAGCCATCGCTGGCATAGGCGACGCAGTTGATCTCGTCGAGGTCGCAATCGAGCGCCCGCTGCATTCCGCGCTCATTCAGCACGAGTCCGATCGAAGAGAATGAGCGGTCTGCGAGGCTGGCGCAGATTTCCTCCGCCCCCGCCATCTGGGGGACACGTTCGGGATGGGCGAACGACACGGTCTCGATCCGGGTCGCACCCGCATCTTCGAGTCTTCGAATCAACTCGACGCGAGTACCAACTGCGAGGATCCTTTCCTCGCTCTGTAGTCCGTCTCGCGGCCCGACCTCGACGATCTGGATCAGAGGTTGCCCCGCTTCTCTTGCTCCCGCTCGATTGCCTCGAACAGTGCCTTGAAGTTCCCCTTGCCAAAGCCGGTGGCTCCGCGCCGCTCGATGAATTCGAAGAACACCGTTGGTCGGTCCTGCAGCATCCTGCTGAAGATTTGAAGCAGATATCCGCCCTCATCCTGATCCAACAGCACTTGGAGTTCTTCCACCCGTCCGCGATCGACATCGATATCCGGCATCCGCTTCCAGACATCGACGTAATAGGAATCCGGAACGGCCAGCGTCTGCAGGCCCCGGCTGTGGGTGGCATCGACTGTCTCCAGCAGGTTTGGCGTGTGCATCGCGATGTGCTGCACACCGGCGCCGCGATAGAACTGGAGGTATTCGTCGATCTGCGACTTCTTTAGACCCTCGGCGGGTTCATTGATCGGGAGCTTGATGATCCCGGTTCCATCCCACATCACCTTTGACATCAGGGCGGTGTACTTCGTCGAGATGGCGTCGTCGTCGAAGTGCTTCAGCAGCGTGAACCCGAATACCCGCTCGTACCACTCGACCCAGTAGTTCATCTTGCCGAGTTCGACATTGGCGACAACATGATCGATGAACTCGAGTCCGGTCGACACCGCCACCGAATCGTCTCTGCGCTCGAACCCGGGCATCTCTCCTTCGAGTTCGATGAAGGAATGGACTGTGTCTCCGTAGGCCTTTACCGCCGAAATCACCGCCCGGCCGTGCTCGTCTTCTACGACATGCGGTTTTGAGGCCGCCTCAGCGCTGCGTTCGATTGCCAACTCGAAGGCGGCCTCGGCATCGGGTACGGCTATCGCCACATCCTTTACTCCGGGCCCGTGTCGCAGGACGTGCTCGGCCACCGGGTGCTCGGGGCCCATTGCTCCGGTGACGATGAATTTGATGTCGCCCTGGCGCAACATGTAGGAGGCCGTCTCCCGGGTCCCGGTCTCGGGGCCGCGGTATCCGACGATGCTGAACCCGAGTTGGGATCGCATGAACTGGGCCGTCTGGAATGCGTTGCTCACCCACCACTCGAGGTGAGAGAAGCCAATGAGCGGGAAGTCGTCGCTCTTGGCCATTTCCTTGGCTCTTTCGAATACGTCGGGGTCTGTCATCGTGCGCGCTCCTCGTGGCAGGAAAGATCGTGGTCGGGCCATTCTCGCGAAGTCCATAGGCCTACGCTGCCAGCGAATGGCTGCTCTGGAGATCTCCCGACCTGATGCCCGGCGTGCCGCGCTGCGCGGACTCATTGACTACGCAGGATTGTTTCCCCCTGCATCCCTGGACATGGAGGGTGCGGTGGCCGGATACCGGTCGGCGCGGTCCTCTTCTAATTCATGGGTTGTGGACCGCTTTATCTGCCCGGCGGCCCGGCTCGAAGAACTCGTTGGGGTGCTGGCGCCGACGATGACAAGAGGAGAAGACTTGTGGCCGTTGGCCGTTACTGCCGGTTCGGGATGGACCGACTCGCTCACGGCTGACGCTGGATCGGTTCGGATGTTCTCTGACACGGTCGGATCGGCAGCCTCAGTAGAACTGGTGGAGATACGGGTGCCCCATGAGATCGCCAACGAGTCGATCCTCCTGACGGCGGATGCGGGCGACGTGCTGCGCGCCTTCGATGCGGTGGTGCTGTTCGAGATTCCGTGGGATATCGATCCGGGTGTCCCCTTCGATGCCATTGCCAGGCTGCGAGACGACACCTCCAGGGCGGTCGGCGTAAAGATCAGGTGTGGTGGGTTGGAGGCGTCTCGATTTCCTGATCCGAGCGCCGTTGCTCGCTTTATCGCGGCTGCCGCTGATCGGAATCTCCCGATGAAGGCGACGGCGGGACTCCATCATCCTTTCCGCCATATCGCGTCCGATACCGGATTCAGCCACCATGGATTCGTGAACATCCTGACAGCGACGACTCTGGCGTCGGCGGGCGAGAGCTTGGCGACTCTTGTCGAGGTGCTGTCCGATGAGGAAGCGGAGTCCTTCTCGATCGGGCGAGGTGGCTTGACCT
Organism: uncultured Kiloniellaceae bacterium; assembly: GCA_964194935.1. Lineage (GTDB taxonomy): Bacteria > Actinomycetota > Acidimicrobiia > Spongiisociales > UBA11373 > JACZWZ01. The sequence continues at coordinate 3,252 of CAXMOL010000040.1, read as the reverse complement.
GGCATCAGCACACCGTGGGTGCTGATGCGCTGGCCGCAACGCGCTCGGGGCTCTTTCTGGGGTACGGATCATGTTCATTCGATGAACCGGTTCGCGATCTCGCTGAACTGGGAGCCCTTCCGGCGTGACCGCTTCGTGGGTGGAGATCCCTGCTGGAAGTGACTTTCCACTCGAAAACCTGCCCTACGGAGTGTTCGATGCCGGATCGGGCCTCCGTATCGGGGTAGCCGTCGGCGATCAGGTGCTCGATCTGTTTGCGCTGGTCGAGGTGGGGCTGCTGCCACATGGGGTCGTGCTCCAAGACATCGATCTCAATGCCTTCATGGGGTTGGGGCGCCAGGTCTGGCACGAGGTGCGGATGCGACTGGTAGAGCTCCTCACCGTCGGCAATACGGAAATCAAAGCGGCCGGTGCGGATGTGCTCCACCCCCAGGCCGGAGTCACCATGTACCTCCCGTTCTCTCCGGGCGACTACGTCGACTTCTACTCGTCCATCGGCCACGCCACCAATCTCGGGAAGCTGTTCCGTCCCGATTCCGATCCGCTGCTACCCAACTGGCGACACCTTCCGGTCGGATACCACGGTCGCGCCAGCACCGTGGTGGTGAGCGGAAGCGATATTCGTCGCCCGCACGGTCAAACCAAGTCCGGCGATGAAGCCCCGGTCGAAGGGCCCAGTCGCGCACTCGACATCGAATTGGAAGTCGGATTCATCACCGGGCCGGGCAATGGTCTGGGGAGCCCGATCGGCGCCGACGATGCCGGGGATCACATCTTCGGGATGGTGCTCGTAAACGACTGGAGCGCGAGAGACATACAGCGTTGGGAGTATGTTCCGCTCGGCCCATTCCTGGGTAAGTCGTTTGCCACCTCCGTGTCACCGTGGGTGATCCCGATGGAGGCGTTGGAGCCGTATATGGTCCCCGGTCCCCAGCAGCAACCCGAGCCGCTCCCGTATCTGCAGACGGAGGGCGATTGGGGAGTCGACATTCAGTTGGAGGTGATGCTGGCCTCCGCCTCCATGGCTGATCCAGACGTGATCTCGCGCACTTCGTTTGCGGACGTGTATTGGACGATGGCCCAGCAACTGGCGCATGTGACCGTAAACGGGACCCGAATCCGCCCCGGCGATCTGTATGCGTCGGGAACGGTGTCGGGCTTCGAGCCCGGCTCGTATGGGAGCCTGATCGAGTTGACATGGGCTGGTCGAGATCCGATCACGTTGAGCGATGGAAGCGAGAGGCGCTATTTGGAAGATGGGGACACGGTGACATTGCGCGGTTGGTGCGACCGTCCCGGGCTACCCCGAATCGGTTTTGGCGAGTGCGTAGGAACTGTGGTCCCTTGATATCGGGAAGGATCGGGCTTCCGATCGTTAGCCTGGATTCGACCTAAGGAGTTGCACGATGTCTCTCAACTTCGATCTCGCCGGCAAAACCTACGACTCGGAACTCCTGGAGATCTCGGCTGAATCCATTGCCGCCTACGCCGCCGCGTCGCGCATAGTGAATCCGATGCACGACGTCGGAGAGGGGCAGGTCCCGTCGGTCGTCTATCCGGTTGTGATCGGCTTACCGCTGATTGCCGTCGTGACCACGGATCCAGAGCTGAACCTGGAGAACCCCCTGATGATCGTCCACGGCGAGGAAGAAATAGTCCATTACCGAGCGATGAAGCCTGGTGAGTCTCTGATCTTTACTCCTTCGCTTGAATCGGTTGAGGACAAGGGTTCGGGGGGGACCTACGTGGCGCGGGCCACCGGGATGACTCCCGATGGTGAGCCGGTAAACGATCAATATGCGACGATCTTCGTCCGTGGTGCCGGGAGCGGCGTTAAGCGACCGCCGAGCGATAGGCCGACTCCTCCGATGAGGGGTGCCGAGGTTGCCTCCTTCACCAAGCTTGTCGACGAGGGAATGCCCGCCGAATACGCAGTTGCTTCGGGTGACCCGAATCCGATCCACACCGACCCCGATGTGGCCAAGGCCGTTGGCTTGCCTGGCGTCATCAATCACGGCTTGGGCACGTTATCGATCATCTCGGGGGGTCTCGTTGATGAGTTAGCCGACGGAGACCCGGCGCGAATCAGTCGAATCCAGGTGCGATTCACAGATATGGTCATTCCCGGCAGCGATCTAGAAACCGCTGTCTTTGCTTCGGACGGCGATGCATTCCTATTCGAGACGACCCGACCTGACGGAAATGTCGTGATGGTTGGTTCCGTCGAGGTGAAGCAAACCTGATGGCTCGTCTTCGTCTGTTTGCCAATCTCCGCGAGATCGCCGGCACCGGCCAGGTCGAGATCGAAGGTGAGACTGTCGGCGATGTCCTGGATGCTGCGACAGAGACGTTCGGCACGGACTTCGGACGAGCGCTGGAGACCGCCCAGGTCTGGGTCGACGGGGAGCAAGCGGACGCCACCGCTGCCGTACCGGCCGGCGCCGAGATCGCCGTAATTCCTCCGGTATCAGGCGGTGCGATGGCGATTCGATCTCCGATCCTGATCGAAATCGGACTGGCAGCCTTGCTGGCGATAGTCCTGTTTGTCGCCAATGCCGTATCGCTGCAGTGGCTTTCGGTGGCGGCTGTGCTGGTGGGGAGTCTGTGGGCGTATGACCTCGCCGGATCGGGAGAGCGTCGGGGCCTTGCTCTCGGAACGGCGCCGGCTCTCATCGGAGTTCTCGCCGGGGTTCTCGCCACCTATCGATTCGGCGCGCCCGGCATGGCCGCGGCAACGGTTGGGGCGACCCTTTTGGTACTCGTATGGGGTGTCATCAATCCCTACCTCAGGTCTGTCGAGTCGATCTCATCGACCGTCACGATCGCCACGACTGCAACATTCGGCTCGTCTTCGCTGGTGTTGTTGAGACTGCGCTCGGAGGAGGAGTCGTTCGCGTTTCTATTCGTGGCAGGCCTGGCCATCCTCATTTCGTGGCTGAGCGATCGAAGCGAAATGCCGGTGCTCGACCCGCTGGTGGCGATGATCGTCACCGCGATAACTGCGGGAGCGATTGCCGGGGCAATGTGGACCCCGAACCTGCTCAACACCGTTGCCGCTTCCGTTGCAGCTGCTCTTGCGCTGGTGGCCGGTCGGAATCTCGGCACCTTGCTGCGGGCCGGTGGTTTCTTCGTCTCGGGACCGATCCCGGGGAGTCTCCACTACCTCGACGGACTCTTCATGGCCTCGGGCCCGTTTTGGGTGTTGCTCACGATTCTGGGGTAGATCCAGTCTCCAGTAAGAAAACCACTCTC
>CAXMOL010000039.1:0-1914 GCA_964194935.1 uncultured Kiloniellaceae bacterium | reverse complement strand
CGCGTACGACACGAACGCGACCTTGCCGGGCCAATTGTCTCCACCAAACGCTCCGACGGCGATCACATAGGTCGGACCTCCAGGTATCTCGACGATCCCGCTTCCGATGATCGAATCGAGCGCATCCACTTCGGTTATCTCGCCTGTGTCCTCGTCCTCTTCGGTTCGACCGGGCGGGAGCCAACCCATCTTGAAGGACACGTGGTCCCTCAAGTCCTCGGGGAGTCGGGTGAGCAGGCCCGACGAGTAACCGGCAAGCCGCTCCAGCCGACCCCACTCCAGGAAGGTGGCGGTTTGATTCCAGCCCAGGATCCAACCGCCATGCATCAGACGCCAGAAGGTCACGAGATCGTCTGCAGTGGTGAAGTTCAGATTGGGATGCGGACCCGGATACTCCTTGGCACGCCAGTCACCGCCAAAGGTCCACTCGACGACCAGCGTCTCCTTCATGCCGAGAGCACGAGTAAACGAATTGACCGCATCGAGACCGCCCGCGAGAGCGATGGCACGCCCTCCTGCATTGTTTGACGATTGCTGAAAGACGCCGGCCGCGACTGGTTCGACGGCGTCGATGCCGGAGGCCCAGACTGCAGCCGCCATCCACGTCTGCTTCAAACCGGAGGCCGCCTTGAGCCAGCGATCGCCTTGGAACGAGGCCACCTCGTCGGTGTCGAGTCGCATCACAGAGATGCCGACGATCGCTCCGGGGTCGAACGATTGAGCCTCTTCTCCCAAGCGCGCCACAACCCGCTGCAACGGTGTTGGAGCCGTTTCCGGCGCCTCCGCTGCCGCCGGTGCCATCGCTGCCAGCACCAGGCCCAGCACCGTCGCACCTGTCACCGTCCGTCTGGCTCCCGGCATGCCTGCAAATTACAGCTGTGGCGCCCCCAACCCCCGCACCGTACGATCGGCAGGTGCTCGACATCGATGCAGCAACGTCCTTTGCCTCCTCGGCTCTCGCGTCGGTGGCGGACCCCGGTAAGGCCGCGGACATGGCGCGGTACATGAAGACCGAGATGCCGTTCTATGGGGCACAGAAGCCCGCTACGGCCCCAATCCTCAGTGATCTGGTCAGGCGCTGGCCACCCGTCACGCGATCTGAGTACACAGCTCTTGTTGAGAGCTTGTGGTCACTTCCCCACCGGGAGGAGAAGTATCTCGCCCTCGGAGTGGCCCGAAAACACGACCGATTTGTCACTGTCTCATCGGTACCGCTCTACCGGCGACTCATCGTCTCCGGCGCCTGGTGGGATTTCGTAGACGAGGTGGCCACCCACCTGACCGGCAAGGTGCTGCTGCGACAACGGGAACGGATGACGCCAACGATTCTGTCTTGGCTGGAACACCGTCACCTGTGGGTGCGCCGCGCCGCCATCTTGTCCCAGATACGGCACAAGGAGCACACCGACGAAGAATTGTTGTTCCACTGTTGTACGAGCCGGGCCCATGAGACCGACTTCTTCATTCGCAAGGCGATCGGTTGGGCTCTGCGGGACTACGCCTGGACCGAGCCCGACTCGGTAGCCCGTTTTGTGGCCGCCAACTCCGACAGACTCTCCGGACTCAGCAAGCGCGAAGCCACCAAGAACCTCTGAGACCGCCGCGATACCGGTCCGAGGCCAGCCACTCGAAGAGACGGATGCCGCCGCTCGATCTAGCATCGCCGCACTCGCAAGGAGGCGTAGTGGGTACCGATAGACCGATTCGCTTTGGGCTGCGCATCCCGTCGTACGCCTGGCCCGACCTCACTCAGCAACAATCTCGCGAGCTCCTGGATTACTGCAAGCGAATCGACGACCTGCCGTTCGACGATCTCTGGGTCATCGACCATCTCCTCGTCTCCAAGGGTGTCTACGGGGTCTCTTGGCTCGATTCGATGACGATGCTCGCAGCCGCGGCCGGCGTCACCGACCG
>CAXMOL010000038.1:0-23016 GCA_964194935.1 uncultured Kiloniellaceae bacterium | reverse complement strand
GGCATCCGTCTCCGCGCTCGATGCCGGAAACCGGCTGGCGTTGGCCAACAAGGAGAGCCTGGTCGCCGGCGGAGACGTCGTTCTGGCGGCCCTCGCCGGCGGCAATGGCATGCTCTTGCCGGTGGACAGCGAGCATTCGGCGATCCACCAGTGTCTCGTTGGTGAACAGATCGAGTCGGTGCACAGATTGGTTTTGTCCGCTTCCGGAGGGCCGTTCCGGGGGAGGACCTTCGGCGAAATCGAGTCGGTGACCGTCGCCGAAGCCCTGGATCATCCGACCTGGGATATGGGACCGCGAATCACGATCGATTCGGCCACTCTCATGAATAAGGCATTTGAGGTGATCGAAGCGCATTTCCTATTCGGAATCGACTACGACCGCATCGACGTGGTCATTCATCCGCAAAGCATCGTGCATTCGTTGGTCGAGTTCGTCGATGGTTCGTTGAAGGCGCACCTGGGCGAGCCCGACATGCGGGTTCCGATCCAGTATGCGATCACCTCGCCGGACCGCGCCGGCGGTCCATTGCAGCCGTTCGACCTTGCCGGGAGGACGCTGACATTCGAAGAACCGGATAGAGAAGTGTTCCGGTGTCTCGATCTCGGGTATGACGCCGGGAGGTCGGGCGGATCCGCTCCGGCGGTACTAAACGCTGCGGACGAGATTGCCGTTCAAGCGTTTCTCGATGGGCGCATCGGTTTTGCGTCTATCGCGACTGTCGTGGAGCGCACGCTTGACGATGTCTCCCACCGAGCGCTCGAATCGGTGGCTGATGTGCTCGACATCGATCAAGAGGCACGCGCTGTAGCCCACGAACACACGGGCAGGGCGTGTTGATCCGCGGTCTCGGTAGCGTGTTGAATTCTCGACGGAGCAAAATCAAATGATCGGTGGCCTCATAGTTCTCGTGGGCATCTTGACCATGGTCATGGTGCATGAGGGCGGTCACTTTCTTGCCGCAAAGGCGACAGGCATGAAGGCCACCGAATTCTTCTTCGGGTTCGGTCCGAAGCTGTGGTCGATCCAGCGCGGGGAGACCGAATATGGGGTCAAAGCCATTCCGCTCGGTGGGTATGTTCGGATTATCGGGATGAATCCATACGAAGAGGTTGCCGAGGCCGACTTGGGGCGCACCTATCGGGAGCAGCCGTTTTGGGCGAAGAGCGTTGTCGTTCTGGCTGGGGTTGCCAGCCACTTTGTGGTGGCCTTCATGATCTTCTTTTCAGTGGCGACGCTCATCGGGTCTGAAGACGTCACCACTACCGTCGCTGCGGTTCAGCCCACCCTCGATGATGGCTCCGCTACCCCTGCGGCCGCTGCCGGTATCCAACCGGGGGACACCATCCTGCGAGTCGGTGGAGTCGAGGTCGATTCCTGGGATTCGATCGTGCAGGAGATCCGGGCCAATCCCGGAGCCACATTGGTCATCAGAGTTGAACGTGACTCAGCCGAAACGCTCCTCACCGCGACACTTGCTTCGCTCGATGATGATGCCGGAGGCAAACGCGGGTTCCTGGGGGTTACCCCGGCAACCGAGAACACTCGGCTGAACCCGGCGGCTGCCTTCGTAGATGCCGGTGCCTCTGTCGGAGCCGCTACGCAGGCCTCGGTGAGCGGCATGTGGCAGCTGTTCAGTGGCCTGGGAGACTTGGTTCAAGCGACGATCAGCGGTGACTCTGAGACCATCGATCGCACCCGGCCGGCTAGTCCGATCGGCCTCATTCGTATTGGCGCCCAAACCCAAGAGTTCGGACTCGGGTTCACCCTTGAGTTGGTGGCCCTGATCAACATCTTCGTGGGCCTGTTCAACGTGATCCCGGTTTACCCGCTCGACGGCGGCCACTTCTCCGTGGCCGTGTATGAAAAGGTAAGAGGCCGCGAGGCGGATGTGGCCAAGTTGGCGCCGATCGCGGCCGCGGTGGTCATCTTCATGGTGTTGCTGAGTGTGCTTGCCATCTATCTCGACATTGCCAACCCCTTCACCCTGTGATGAAACGCAACCCCACCAAGCAGATTCGGGTCGGCGACGTGGCCGTCGGTGGGGACGCCCCTGTGTCGGTGCAGTCCATGACGACGACGAAGACGGCCGACGTCGATGCCACGCTGGCCCAGGTCTATGCATTGCGAGGGGCAGGTGCCGACATCGTGCGCATTACGTGCAACGACGTCGAAGCCGCTCAGGGCCTTGCCGAGATAGTCCCACGATCCCCGGTTCCGATAATTGCGGATATTCATTTCCAGTACCGGCTGGCGCTTGCCGCGCTTGAGGCGGGTGTCGATGGTCTCAGGCTCAATCCCGGAAACATCCGCAAGGCGGAGCACATTAAGGCGGTAGCCGCCGCTGCTGCCGATCGTGGGGTCCCGATCCGGATCGGCGTAAACGCCGGGTCTCTCGACAAGGATCTGCTCGACAAATACGGATCGCCGGTACCGCAAGCTCTCGTTGACTCTGCTCTTGCAGAGGTACGGCTGCTTGAAGACGTCGGCTTCACCGATGTCAAGATCTCGGTAAAGCACAGCCACGTCCCTTCGATGGTCGAGTCCTATCGGCTATTGGCTGGGGTTGTCGATTACCCACTGCATCTAGGGGTGACAGAAGCCGGACCCCCGCCGGCGGGACTGATGAAGTCGGTCGCCGGTATCGCCACCCTGTTGCTCGAAGGCATCGGTGACACGATCCGTTTTTCGCTGACCGCCGATCCGGTCGAAGAAGCCGAGGCAGGGCGCCGACTGCTCGAGCAGCTCGGCCTGCGCGAGAGAACGACGCTCGACTTGATTGCCTGTCCATCATGCGGTCGAGCCGAGGTGGACGTGGTTGCTGTCGCCACCGCTGCTCAGAAGGCACTGGAATCGGAGGGATTGGCGATCCAGGTGGCAGTTATGGGGTGCGTCGTAAATGGTCCCGGGGAAGCACGCGAGGCCGACATCGGGATTGCGGCGGGTAAGGGAAGAGGGCACTTGTTCATCAAGGGCCAAGTTGTCCGGGTGGTGCCCGAGGCAGAGATGGTCGAAGCGCTGCTCGATGAGGCACGAAAACTTGTCGACGAAGGAGTCGAGGCCCGGTTGGCGGCTGCCGACGGGGTTGCCGATGAGCTTGCTCGTGAGACGGCTGCGGAATTGCTCGCGGTCCAGGGTGATGCGAATCATTCACAAGAACTTCGTGCGAGGGTCCGCGAGGTGGCCGGGGAGAAGCCGGGTAGCGAGTAGCCGGTCCTCAGTCTGAAATCACTCCCCCCTTGAGGGTGAGTCAAAGGTAGAACGGAGCGCCGCCCTAGGCGGCACCTTCAGCGGAGCCGCTTCGGGGCCGAGCAGGCCTCGAACGTCGCAGCCAGACCGCAGGCCTTTGGTGAGGGGGACTCCCGACTCTTGACTCCTGACTCCGACCGCTACGCTCGCGCCTCATGCGCTGGTCCCGGGCCTTTATCCCAACCCTTCGAGACGATCCTTCCGATGCCGAGGCCGCAAATCACCGTCTGCTGGTGCGCGGTGGATTCATCCGACGGCTCATGGCCGGGTCCTGGTCGCTCCTGCCCTTGGGAATGCGGGTCACCAAGAAGATCGAACTGATCATCCGTCAGGAGATCGATGCGATCGGCGGCCAGGAGATGTTGCTTCCCGTCGTTCATCCCGGCGAGATCTGGAAGAAGACCGGTCGGTGGGACGACGTAGAGGGCATCCTCGTGAAGTTCAAAGACCGCCGAGACACTGACCTGCTGCTGGCGATGACCCACGAAGAGATCTTCAGCACGATCGCCACTGAATTGACTTCGTATCGCCAGTTGCCACAACTCTGGTACCACCTTCAAACCAAATTCCGCGACGAACCCCGCACCAAGGGCGGATTGCTGCGGGTCCGGGAGTTCACGATGAAGGACTCCTACACCTTTGACATCGATGAGGCCGGGCTTGGCGTCCAATTCGATCGGCATTACGAGGCTTACAAGAAGATCTTCTCCCGGCTCGGCGTCAAGGCCATTCCGGTCCATGCCTCGAGTGGATGGATGGGTGGGTCGGAGTCGGTCGAATTCATGGTCGAGTCGGACGCAGGAGAGGATGACATCGCCTACTGCCCCTCTTGTGAGTACGCAGCCAACACGGAAAAGGCCACGAGTCGTCTGGCGCCGATCGAGGATGAACCGTGGGAAAAGGATCCGGAGCGGTTTGCCACGCCCGACATTCGGACCATCGCAGGGCTGGCCGAGGCTTTTGATTTTGCGGCCGCCGATCGACAGATCAAGAGTCTTCTCTACATGAGTGGTGAGCAGCCGGTGCTGCTTTTGCTGCGTGGTGACCACGACCTGATGGAGCAGAAACTTCTTGACGTGCTGCAGACCTTCGAGTTGCGCCCTGCCGGAGAGGAAGAAATCGTTGCTGCGCTGGGAGCCCATGCTGGGAGCTTGGGACCTGTTGGGTCGAAAGGTATCCGGATAATCGCCGACCCTGCTCTGCGGGGGCGCACGAACATGACCACCGGTGCGAACGAGGATGGTTGGCATTTGCGGGGGGTCGATGTCGACCGTGACGTCACGCCCGAGTCCTGGGTGGACATGCGGCTTGTGCAAGCCGGCGAAGGTTGCCCCGATTGTGGCGAGCCACTCGAGGTGAAGCGGACGATCGAGGTCGGCCACATCTTCAAGCTCGGCACCAAGTTCAGTGAGGCGCTGGGAATCAGCGTGGCCGACCCCCAAGGCGAAGACCGCATCGTGTGGATGGGCTCCTACGGCATTGGGGTCGGGCGCGCTATGGCGGCAATCGTCGAATCCTGCAACGACGACTCTGGGATCGTATGGCCGCTATCGGTCAGCCCGTACGAAGCCGTAATCACAGTCGTGAAGATGGATGATGAAGAGACCGTGGCGGCGGCGGACTCGATATATGCCGAACTGCAAGCAGCCGATATTGACGTGATCATCGACGACCGCGATGTGCGTCCCGGAGTCAAGTTTTCCGACGCCGAACTCGTTGGAATTCCCTATCGGATAACTGTCGGCCCGCGCGGCTTGAGCGATGGGGTGGTCGAACTTCTTCGTCGATTCGATGGGGCCGTCGAACTGGTGCCGCTGACCGAAATCGGCGCGGTGCTGGCCACGGCGATCAGGTCCGCGGAGGCCGAATAGCCGGAATCATCGGGTGGTCTGCCGGAGAAACACCCCTGGTATACTCGCATGTCATTTTAGGACGCTATTTGAAGTGGGCGCCCGAGCCCACTTCTTTCTATAGGAGTGCAATTGGTGACCGCAGTTGGTAGCCCGAAGGGTGATATCGCCCAGGGGCTTTGGGAGACAATCGAGCCGTTCCTCGAGGCTGAGGGCGTGGAGCTCGACGATCTCGTCGTTCGAGGCCGCGAAGGCGGCCGGATCGTGCGCGTCTTGGTCGACGCTCCCGATGGGATCGGTGTGGACCGGATTGCTCAAATCACGAGGTCGCTTTCTCGTCTCTTTGACGAGACCGATCCCGTTGACGGGGCCTACACGCTGGAGGTTTCTTCGCCCGGGCTGGAACGGAAACTGAGCCGTCCCCGCCACTTCGAGAAGGCGATCGGACGCGAGGTAGATGTAAAGACCACAGATCCAGTCGATGGTGCACAACGCCACCGAGGGGTGTTGGAGCGTATCGAGGGAGCCATCGTCCACCTTGCAGTCGACGGTGCCGAGCGCAGTATCCCGTTGGGGTCGATTGCACAGGCAAAGACAGTTTTTCGTTGGGAGAAGGCCCCAAAGCCCGGGGGCAAGCGAGGTAAGCAGTGAACGAGAATTTCATGGAGGAACTCGACCTCCTCGAACGCGAAAAGGGTGTATCGAAGGAGACGATCCTCGACGCACTCGCCAACGCGATGGTGTCTGCCTACAAGCGCAGCCCCGGCGCCGCTGAAGAGGCCCGGGTGACCATTGACACCGATACCGGCGAGATGGTTGTCTACGGCCAGGAGCTCGACGAGGACGGCAACGTCGTGCGCGAGTGGGAAGACACCCCTACTGACTTTGGTCGCATCGCGGCGCAGACCGCCAAACAGGTGATTGTGCAGCGTCTGCGGGACGCAAAGCGTGCACAGGTATACGACCTCTATCAAGGGCGCGAGGGCGATCTGGTAACCGGCATCGTGCAGCAGTCCGACCACCGCACAGTGATGCTCGACCTGGGCAACGCCGAGGCAGTGATGCCGTCGGGCGAGAAGATTCCATATGAGCGTCTCGAGCGTGGTGCCAGGGTCAAGGCCCTGATCGTTGAGGTGCGTGAGGAGTCCAAGGGTGCGCCGATCGTGGCCAGTCGAAGCCATCCAGATTTCATCCGGCGTCTATTCGAATTAGAGGTACCGGAGCTGGTCGAAGGGACCGTCGAGATCAGCGCTATCGCACGAGATGCAGGCCATCGAACCAAGATCGCAGTGGCATCCAATGACCCGAACGTAGATCCTGTCGGAGCGTGTGTCGGGGCCAGGGGCAGCCGAGTCCGTCAGGTCGTAAACGAGTTGCGTGGGGAGAAGGTCGACATCGTGCCTTGGCGCGAGGACACCACCGAATTCATCGCCGAGGCGTTGAGTCCGGCGAAGGTCCGTCAGGTGATCCTCGACGAGGACGAGATGGAGGCGATCGTTGTCGTCCCCGATCGTGAGCTGTCTCTGGCGATTGGCAAGGAAGGCCAGAATGCGCGGCTCGCAGCTCGGTTGAGTGGGTATCGGATCGATATTCGTTCCGAGACCGAGCAAGCCGGTGGAACGCCGGAATCAAAGGAATCGGCCGGTGAGGCAACGACCGCCGAAGCACCAGAAGGCTCGACTGATGCCGCAGAAGCGGCCAGCGAACCCGATGCCGAGGCCGCAGATGGAACTACCACTGCACCCCCCGAGGCAGATACCGAGGTGGAGGCCGTTGCGGAGGACGAGGCCGGTGAGGGGTCCGCTCCGGATGAAGTCCCCGCGGAGGTAGATGTTGCCGCTGATGAAGTCGCGGCCGGGGAAGATGTCGCCACTGATGAAGTCGCCAGTGAGGAAGAAGCGACTGTCGCTACCGAAGAGGAACCACCCGTCGACGCCTAAGGGTGTCGCTGCACGATGAGGGCCCGGAGAATTATTTATGCGCGTCTATGAACTTGCCAAAGAACTCGAGATCGAATCCAAGGAACTGTTGGGCCGCGCCCTCGAGTTGACGATCGAGGTCAAGACCGCCTCATCCGGCCTGGCCGACGAGGATGCCGAACTTTTGAGGCTGTCTTATGCCGAGGAGCGTGGAGAATCAGCCCCCCCGGCAGCTGAACCTGCAGAAGCCGAGGCGGTGGCCGAAGAGGTGGCCGCTGAGGTGGACCCCGAGGCCACCGAGCCTGAGGTGGGTGCCGAACCCGCGGCGGAGGACGCCGATGAGACGCCACGCCGGAGGACCGTCACCGTGACCGAAGGCATCACGGTTCAGGAATTCGCCGAACTCACCAGGCGTCCCGTCGGAATCGTGGTGCGAGAACTCATCTCCCGGGGACAGATGGCTGGGGCCACTCAGCCGATTCCGGTCGAGCTACTCGGCGTGGTCGGGGAGGCTCTCGGATACGAAGTGGAGATCGAAGCCGCTGAGGTCGACGACGATGTTGTCGAGCCTTTGGTGCGGGCCAAACGGGTGTTTGAGGACGATCCTGCCGATCTCGCACTTCGTCCTCCTGTCGTGACCGTCATGGGCCATGTGGACCACGGCAAGACACAGCTTCTCGATTCGATCCGCCGGACCAACGTCATCGAAGGTGAGGCTGGTGGGATTACGCAGCACATCGGGGCCTATCAGGCAACCGTAGGTGACCGCAAGATCACGTTCATCGACACCCCCGGCCATGAGGCGTTTACGACGCTACGGGCCCGAGGTGCCGAGGTGACCGACATCGTCGTGTTGGTCGTGGCCGCCGACGACGGAGTGATGCCTCAGACCATCGAGGCCATCAGCCATGCCAAGGCTGCCGGGGTACCGATCGTGATCGCGATCAACAAGATGGACCTCGAAGGCGCCGATCCCCAGCAAATCCGGGCCCAGCTCACCGAACACGGCCTTCTGGTCGAGCAGCTCGGTGGCGATATCGTCAGTGCCGAGGTATCAGCGCTTACCGGCGATGGTGTCGAGCAACTACTCGAATACATCGACCTCATCGCGGAACTCGAGGAATTCAGCGCCAACCCGACGGCTCCGGCCTCTGGAACGGTGATCGAGGCTCAGCTCGACAAGGGTCGTGGACCTGTGGCCACTGTGATTGTTCAACGAGGAACGCTGCGGCGCGGCGATGCTCTCGTCGCCGGTCCGGTAGCCGGTCGGGTGCGGGCCATGTTTGATGAGCACGGCAACCAAATCGATGAAGCTCCGCCGAGTTCTCCGGTATTGACGATGGGGTGGGATGACCTGCCTCAAGCCGGTGACTACTTCGAGGTCGCCGCCAACGACCGTGCCGCTCGCGCCATGGCTGCGGACCGCGTGAGCGCGATTCGAAGCGAAGAGTTGGTGATTCCTACCGCAGCCGAGCGGCTTACCAATCTCTTGGAGAAACTGAGGACCGCTGAGCACGCTGAGCTCCCGATGATCGTAAAGGCCGATGCCCACGGTTCGCTCGAAGCCATTCGCGATGCGGTGGCCAAGATTCAGCGCGAAGACGGCCGGGTCACGATCGTGCACACTGCGATTGGCGGCATCAACGGACACGATGTCGTCCTTGCTGAAGCCACCGAGGCTGTTGTGTTCGGTTTCAATGTGCGCCCCGATTCAAAGGCTCGTCGCGCTGCCGAGGACGCCGGCGTCGAGATCAGGACGTATCGAATCATCTACGAGTTGCTCGATGACGTCGAGGCGATTCTCGTTGGGCGCCTCTCGCCTGAGGAGGTCGAGCGGCTGCTCGGTTCGGCGCAAGTCCGCGAAACGTTCCGGGCTCCGCGCTTCGGGTTCATTGCCGGCTCTTTCGTCACCGAAGGCGAGATCCAGCGTGGTGCCAGGGTCCGCCTGGTGCGTGATGGGATAGTGGTCTACGACGGGACGATCGGATCGTTGCGACGGTTCAAGGACGATGTGCGTTCGGTTGCCACCGGTTTCGAGTGCGGGATCGGTCTCGACAACTTCCGAGATATCAAGGAGGGGGACGTGCTCGAATCGTACGAGGTGCGAGAGGTCGCCAGGACCTAGGAGCGGAGCTCTGGCCGATGCACGCCGCCGCCATCAAACTGGATCTAAGGCTTCCCGGTTGCTCGTCTCTCAAGGAGAAGCGTCGGCGTCTCCGTCCCATCCTCGACCACCTGCGACGCCGCATGGAGTTGTCGGCGTCCGAAGTCGATCATCATGATGCCTGGCAGCGAGCCGGAGTCGGTGTCGCCGTTGTTGCTCCGCAAGCTGGGAGACTCGATGAGATCGTCGAGGGAATCAGACGATGGGCCCTGGAGCTTGACGAAGTCGAGTTGGTCGCCTTCGATATCGGCCATGTGGAGATGCCATGAGTAGAGGCGGGTCCCGGATCAGAAGGGTAAATGAGTCGCTGCGCGAGGTGATCGCCGGTGAGATCCTTCTTCTAAAAGATCCAGGCCTCGGTTTCGTCACCGTTACGGGGGTGGCGGTAACTCCTGATCTGCGGGCGGCCCGCATCTACTACTCCGTTCTCGGCGACGATGAGGAGAAGAAGGCCACGCAAGCTGCTCTCGATCGGGCAGCGCCGAGAATTCAGCGCGCCGTAGGGCGTGAGATTCGAATGAAGTTCAACCCGATACTCGAATTTGTTTTTGATGAATCGGTAGAACGGGGTTTACGGATGGACAAGCTGCTTCACGAGATAGCACAGGCGGAACCTGATGAATGATGCCCTGACCGCAGCCATTGACAAGATTCGATCCGTTGGATCGCTGGCGATCACGTGTCACATCAATCCGGATGGTGACGCCCTGGGATCAGCTCTTGCGCTCGCACACTCGGCACGTCTGGTCGGTGTCGAGGCCGTCGTGGCGTTCGGTGGTGAGTTCGTCGTTCCGGATTCCCTGGCGTTCCTGGATATCGCCCCGTTGGTATCGGTGGATGCCTTCCCGGAGGCTCCAGAGTGCCTGGTGGTGTTCGATGTCGCTGCTCCAGATCGCCTTGGTGAGGTCGCTGCCGTCGCCGATGCAGCCGAGACTGTGATCGTGGTCGATCATCACGTTTCCAATGGTGGCTTTGGCGATATCGCATACATCGATCCCAAAGCCGCCGCGTCTGCGCAGTTGGCAACCTATTTGATCGAGGGACTGGGTTGGCCGATCGATGAGACCGTCGCTCTTTGCTTGATGACGGGCCTCGTTACCGATACCGGGAGGTTCCAATACTCGGCCACGACCGGAGAAGTAATGCGGATCGGGGCCCGCTTGCTCGATGCGGGAGCCAAGCCGGAGATCATCGGACAGCACGTGTACGAGTCGGCCCCGTTCGGCTATCTAGCGGTGTCGGCGGCGGTACTTGGTCGTGCCGTGCTCGAGCAAGAGCATGGATTGGTGTGGTCGACGGTGACCATGGCCGATCTGCAGTCCGCCGGTATCGAGTATTCACAGGCCGAGAACCTCATCGATGATCTCAGAATCGCGCGGGAGGCGGATACTGCCTTGCTGTTGAAAGAAACCGAAGATGGATGGAAGGGGAGCCTCCGTTCCCGCGGTGGTACGGATGTGGCAGCGGTGGCGGGATTGTTCGGTGGCGGAGGCCATCGCAACGCCTCCGGATTCCACGCAGCAGGTAGTCCCGAGGAAATTCTTCAGCGAGTTCGGAAGGCAATCGATGGCTGAGGGCTTCCTCCTCATCGACAAGGCTGGTGGTTGGACCAGCCACGATGTTGTTGCCAAGTGCCGCGGGATTCTTGGCGAGCGTCGCGTTGGTCACGCCGGGACCTTGGATCCGATGGCGACCGGTCTGCTGGTGCTCGGGGTTGGTCGGGCGACTCGATTGATTCGATACGTTCAGGAAGGGATCAAGACCTACGTCGCGAGGGTCGCCTTCGGGATCGCGACCGACACTCTCGACGCCGACGGCGCCATTTTGTCTCGGGAACCGATGTCGTTTGATAGCGATGACTTGGATGCGGTTGCAGCCCGGTTCGTTGGCTCGATAAGTCAGATTCCTCCGATGGTCTCGGCGGTTCGGGTCGACGGTCGGCGGCTTTATGAGCTGGCACGCGAAGGAATTGAAGTCGAACGTGCGCCTCGCCCGGTTGAGATCCACTCGATAGAAGTGCTCGAGTTTGCCCCAGGGCCCTATCCGGAGATCGAGATTTCAGTGACTTGTGGTTCCGGAACCTACATTCGCACTCTCGCCGACGATCTGGCCCGAGCGCTGGGGGGGCGGGCGCATCTGGCTGCTCTGAGACGAACCTCGATCGGCAACCGGTCGGTCGATGACGCCCTAACCGTCGAGGCTCTCGATTTGCTCGAGGATCCGGTAGCGGAACTGCTCTCAATGGCGGCCGCTTTGGATGACCTCGGTGAGGTGGTAATCGACGGAGCCACCGTGCCCGGAGTCTCCAATGGTGTGGTCTTCACTGCGACGGCCCTCGGGATCCCCGATGCCGGGTCCTATCGAGTCGTCGACGAAGTCGGCAGGCTCCTCGCCGTGTACGTCTCTGACGGTCGGCAGGCCAAGCCCGAGGTCGTGTTGGCATGAGGATGCTGTTCGGCGATCCGAGGGCTTGGGATGCCGGTGAGCCGGTAGCTCTCGCCGTCGGAGTGTTTGACGGCGTCCACATCGGCCATCGACACGTCCTGCGGCTTCTGGTTGAGGCTGCGCTTGCCGACGGGCTCAAACCGGCCGTGCTCACGTTCGACCCTCATCCGCTGGCCTTGGTTGCTCCCGAGCTTGCCCCTCGGATGCTCACCACCATCGAACAAAGAATGCATCAGCTAGCAACGGCGGGGGTAGAACTCGTGGCGGTGCTCGCCTTCGACGATGCGGTACGACACATGGCGGCGGAGGCCTTTGTGGAGGACATCCTGGTAGGGGCGCTGCGATCTGAAGTCGTCGTTGCTGGCGAGGATTTCCGATATGGAGAGAACCGCATCGGTGACGTGGCACTGTTGGAGAAGCTCGGCCCAAGGCTCGGGTTCACCCCGATGACCAGTTCGCTGATAGGCGATGGTGAGCCGATCTCGTCTACGCGCATCCGAGAGGCGATCGAGGCCGGGGACGTCACGGCTGCTGCTGCATCGCTCGGTCGCAGCTACGAGTTGGTGGGCAGCGTTATCCCCGGGTCGGGCCGCGGCGAGAAGATGGGCTTCGCCACAGCCAACATCGCAGTGGCCACATCGCTTTCTATCCCCGGTCAGGGGGTTTATGCGGTCAGGGCCGGCGTAGGCGAGATGGTGCCGGCAGTGGCCAACATCGGTACCCGACCAACCTTCGGCGAGGGCGAGGAGGTGGTCGAAGTGCACCTCATCGATCGGAATCTGGATATCGGCGGCGATCAGATCCGGGTCGAATTCGTCGAACGAATCCGTGATGAACAGAAGTTCTCTGGAGTCTCGGAGCTGGCCGATCACATAAGGGCCGATATCGCAGCCGCCCGTTTGATCCTGTCCTGACAGCCCTCTTGCCCGGCAACGTCTGATAGGGCACGGTGTCGTCGCCCCACCGGGAGTGTTCCATAAACGCCGCGACACTGATTATCGGACTTCTGCTGCTCGGCGGCGGCTCACTCGGACTGGAGGGAGACGAGGATGCTGGGTCCCTACCGATGGAGCCAGACCCCGCTCCGGGCGATTCCAGTCCCGCCCCCGACGGAGCACCTCCAGACAGCCCGATGCCGGGGCTATTGGGGATGGCGAGTCTTGCAGCCGCGCTGGCGGCACTGCAACAGCGACGAGAAGATCTGAGTCCGGCAGACGGGTTGTCGCTTGATGCGGGTCCCATCGTGGTGTTTGTCCCGGGCCACGGGCAATCCCAAGGGGCGGAGGCGTTCGCCGATCTCATCGAGTACATGGGAGTCGACCCCGAAACGGTGCGTCATTTTGACTACCGGTCCATCGATGGGGGATCGAGCGCATCGACGGCAAGCGCCGACGTCGGGATCGATGATGCCGTGACCGGATTGAACTCATACTTGGACGGAGTGGCTGGGGATGGTCGCGAGATCTATCTCGTCGGGTTCAGCAAGGGTGGTGCCACCGTCGCCGAATTGGTGGCCGATTGGGATGCCGGGCGTTGGGGTCCGTCGGGTTCAGTCATCGGTGCAGCTTTGCTCGATCCACCGATCGCCGGTGGTTCCCTCGGCTGGCTGCAGAGCCTCGGCCGTCATTGGGGCCCTGTTCCCGACGATGGCGGTTACGAACCGGTTCAGTGCGTCATTCTTGGACATGGCTGTTCTGATCGCCGGATCGGACTGGGGCGGGAGTCGGCGGTAGATGTGGTCGTCGTCCGAAACCCCAAGGCAGCGGTCACTTCGTTGGGTGATGTACCCGTCGGGTTACGGGTGTACAACGCCGCGGATGATGGGCCGACGATCGGGGGGCAGCTGCTCAGAAACCCTTTTGCGCTGCCAAGTCGGATCGCCCAAGCCCATGATGCAGTTCTGCACGACCGCAAGGTGGCGGAGTGTGTGGTCGCCGAACTGCGATCCGGGCGATGTGATCTGCCAAGGGCCAAGCCCGCATCCCGCCTGCCCAGCTTCACCCGAGGCCCCATCAAGACCAAGCTCGTACGCAAGTTTCTCTGATCTCATGTTGGCACCCGGACCCGGTGTGGTTACACTTCCGCCCGACCAGAGCAATACGCCCTGGTCTTCCTCATGACTGATACCACAACGATTGTCAGCGAGTACGGCTCGCACGCCACGGACACGGGATCTCCCGAGGTCCAGGTTGCGCTGCTCACCGAGCGGATCAACCACCTCACCGAGCATTTGAAGACCCATCAAAAGGATCATCACAGCCGGCGAGGATTGCTCATGATGGTGGGGCGCCGTCGGCGTCTCCTCGACTATCTGCGATCGCAGAATGTCGAGCGGTATCGCAGCGTCATAGCCCGACTCGGGCTTAGGCGCTGACAAATGCGGCCTTCGGGTCGCATTTCGTGGTGTCATTAGGGGGAACACAAGACGGGAGTCTGCTCGTCAGTTGCTAGTTGCCACCTCTCAGCGCCCGATCCGCTGAGGTGTGACCACTGGTAATTGTCGGCGTCTCCCCAGAACAGAGAGAGAGAGCGTTGACTCAACACTCCACCAGTGCCGTCGTAGGTGACGTCACTATCGAATTCAGTGCCGGCAAGCTGGCATTCCAAGCCGACGGGGCGGTAACCGCCACCGTTGGGAAAACCGAAGTCCTCGCCACTGCGACCGGCGCTCGCCGGATTCGCGAGGGCATTGACTTCTTCCCGCTGACGGTCGATGTCGAGGAGCGGATGTATGCGGTCGGGAAGATTCCCGGCTCGTTCTTCCGCCGCGAGGGCCGCGCTACTGATCGCGCCACCCTTACTGCTCGTCTTATCGACCGGCCTCTACGTCCCTCCTTCGCAAAGGGCTATCGCTGTGAAACTCACATCATCGCTCTGATCATGTCCGTTGAGGGAGATACCCCGTACGACGTGCTGGCCCTCAATGCCGCATCGGCTGCGTTGACGATTAGCCCGATTCCATTTGAGGGACCGATCTGTGGCGTTCGGTTGGCCTACTCGCATGGCGAGTGGATCGCAATGCCTACTTTCGAGCAGCTCGATGACTCGGTGTTCGACCTCGTTGTTGCCGGCAAGCGCAATGAGGCCGGCGAAGTCGACATCGCAATGGTCGAGGCCGGAGCCACTGAACATGCTTTGCGCTTGATCGAGGATGGCCAAGCGCCGACCGATGAGGCCGCTGTTGCCAAGGGCCTGGATGAGGCGAAGGGGCACATCGCTGTGATCATCGACGCGCAGCTCGAACTGCTCGAGAAGATGGGTGAGCCGACCGCAGTGGATTGGCCCATGGTCGAGGACTACAGCGACGAATTGTTCGCCAAGATCGAAGGACCGGCCCGCGAGGCGCTCGCCGACGTGGTCAAGATCGTCGGCAAGCATGAGCGTCAGAACGCCGAAGGTGAGGCGCGCGACGCCGTACTGAGCGGTGTCGGCATCGATGGAGACTCCGAAGACTTCGGGGACGCCAAGAAGGTGTTCAAGGCTGTGAGCAAAGCCGTGATGCGCGAGCGCGTCGTGTCCGAGGGCATCCGCCTCGACGGCCGTGCCGCTGCCGACGTTCGTCCGATTTCGGTTGAGGTCGGTGTAACGGCAGCAGCTCACGGTTCTGCACTGTTCCAACGTGGCGAGACCCAGGTGCTGAACGTCAGCACGCTCGGCATGCTGCGCATGGAGCAGATGCTCGACACGATCAGCAGGGAAGAGTCGAAGCGTTACATGCATCACTACAACTTCCCGCCGTTCTCGACTGGTGAGACCGGATTCATGCGTGGACCGAAGCGGCGCGAGATTGGTCACGGGGCACTGGCTGAGAAGGCTGTGCTGCCCGTTGTCCCCACCGCCGACGAGTTCCCGTATGCGTTTCGCCTTGTCTCCGAGGTTCTGAGCAGCAACGGGTCTTCTTCGATGGCATCCGTCTGTGGCTCCAGCCTGTCGCTCATGGACGCTGGAGTTCCGACGAAGGCAGCCGTCGCTGGTGTGGCGATGGGACTGATCGCCCATGACGAAGGCTTCGTGACGCTCACCGACATCCTTGGTGTGGAGGACGCTTTGGGCGACATGGACTTCAAGGTCGCCGGCACCGCCGAAGTGATCACTGCACTCCAACTCGATACGAAGATCGAGGGCCTACCGTCCGAGGTGCTCGTTGGAGCGCTCGATCAGGCTCGTGAGGCCCGCCTGCACATTCTGGGCGAGATGAACAAGATCATCTCCGAGCCCCGTGCGGAAATGGCCGATACGGCACCACGGATCGAGGCTGTCTCGATTCCGAAGGACAAGATCGGAGAGATCATCGGCCCGAAGGGCAAGATGATCCGCGAGATCGAGGAACTTACCGGAGCAACCCTCGAGATCGAGGACGACGGTACGGTCCGGATCGGATCGGCCGATGGTGCCGGCCTTGCTGCTGCCAAGGAGAAGGTGATGCAGATTGCCTTCCCGCCAGAGGCAGAGATCGGTAAGGAGTACGAGGGTGAAGTCGTCAACATCACCTCGTTCGGCGCCTTTGTAAACATCCTGCCCGGCCGTGACGGTCTGCTGCACATCTCCAAGATCGGTGGTGGCAAGCGGATCGAGAAGGTCGAGGATGTCTACTCACTTGGTGACAAGGTGACGGTCGTGGTGCGTGAGATCGATCGTGGTGGCAAAGTCAGCCTCGAAATCCCCGGCAATGAGTCGGCGAGCGACGGCGACTCCAGTAGTGATCGACCCGAGCGCAGCAGCGATAGTGGCGGTGGCGGCCGCGACGGTGGAAGCCGCGACGGTGGCGGTGGCAGCCGCGACCGAGATAGTGGCGGTAGTCGCAGCCAGGGGAGCCGTGGAGGCAACCGTGGTGGTCGCGGCGGCGACCGGCAACGACGCGATCGTGACAGCGGTTCTTCTGCACCGGCACAGCCAAAGCCGGATTCGGATCGAACCGTCGTCTCATTCGAGGACGATTTCGAAAAGGGGAACTAGCAGTACTTAGTACTCAGTACTCAGTCGACAGCACGAGGCCGCCTTTCGGGGCGGCTTCGTCGCGTCTCGGGGCGGCTTTGGGGTTCGAAATGCGAACACTCTCAATCGAACATATGTTCGATTAGGATGGATTGTCCCTTGGGACACACATACGCACTCGAGCCCGCTTTTGTTTCTCCCCCCTCAGGGGGGAGTCCTGAACGAGCGCAGCGAGTGATGGGAGGGGGGTCTCCTTCGCCAACTGGAGTGCCTACCCCCTCCGGCCCGACCCTACGGGTCGGGCCACCTCCCCCTGAGGGGGAGGAACGATTCTTTTCAGATAGAGCCGTCGTCGATCTCGTTGTTGAGCCGGGAAGGGTATTGGGGTTGGTGGGGCCGCCAGGTTGTGGGCTCACCACGCTTGGAATCTCGCTGCTGGCCACCGCCACAACTACCGAACCGGTAGCGGTGCTCGACGTCCGGGGGTGGTTCTGTCCATCTGTGGCTTGGGAACTCGGCATTGCACCCGAACGGCTTGTCGTAGTTCGGTGTTCCGATCGTCAGTTGTGGCCAAAGGTCGCCGCCACCCTGCTCGAGGGTTTTGCTGTCGTGTATGCGGAGGTTCCACGCCATGTACCAGATCAGGCTCTTCGCCGACTGGGCGCCCTTGCCAGATCTCGCCGGTCGGGGGTGGTGCTGCGATCGATGCGGGGGGATCTCCCCACCGGGCTTATCCATCTCCGTATCGATGGGGTTGGAGTGCGATGGGACGGAGCAGAAAACGGACACGGGAGGCTAAAGCGACATGCGGTGACGGTAAAGGCATCAGGCAAGGGTGCCAGGGGAGTGGAGCGGTATCTGGAGGTGGCAGACGATGGCGCGAACACTGTGCGTCTGGTTCCCGGATTGGCCGCTGCGCCGTCCGGACGCGCCGCCGGATAGTCCCTGCCAGGTCATCGACGACGGTGGGATCGTTGTCGCGGTAGACCCCCTGGCGTACGAAGTCGGTGTCCGTTGCGGGATGCGCAGGCGTGAGGCAGAGGCATTGTGCCCGTCTGCAACAACCCTTGTCGCTGATCCCGGTGCTGAGGCAGTCGCCTTCGAACCCGTAGTTGCAATCGTGGAGGCACTTGTTCCTCGTGTCGAGATCGCCCACCCCGGACTCCTCTTTGTGCCGATTGCAGGAGCTCTTCGTTACTACGGGGGTGAGTTGGCTTTGGTGGCACGGGTCGAGGTCGAACTGGGGGGTGGAGCTCACCTAGGAGTGGCCGACGGTCCCTTTGGAGCACGTATGGCGGCTTCTCAGGCTTCTGCTGCGCCCGTCTTGGTCGACGACACGGTGGCGTTCCTTGCCGGACTCGATGTTGCTGTCATCGGCGTTGAGGAGCTTGTCGATACTTTCCGCTGGCTGGGGATCGTCACTCTTGGTGATCTCTCGGGGCTGCCGCGTGCTGCGATTGCTTCTCGGTTCGGGCCCGTGGGACTTACCGCCCACCGGATGGCAAGCGGTGAAGAGCGCCAGGTCCACCCTCGTTCGATTCCGGAAGGTTTCGCAGTGGAGGATCGATTCGATCCACCACTGGCAGACTTCGATCAGGCTGCCTTTGCCGCTCGCAACCTTGCAACCCGGTTGCTCGATGGTCTCATGCCAAGAGGTGGCATGCCGTATCTCGTCGAGGTTGAAGCGATGTCGGCGGATGGCGATGTGCGGTCTCGTACCTGGCGCAGTTCACACCCCTTCTCCGAGGCCGAGTTGGCAGAACGGATCCGTTGGCAGCTGCGGGCCTGGGTGGAATCGGGAGGGGTCCCGGGGGGGATAAGACGCCTTCGGGTAGTTCCGGGGGACCTCTCCGATAGCGGTCGCCAGCTTCGACTCGATGAGGACGTTGCTTCTCAGGAGGATGCCCGCCGTGCCCTTATCCGGACTCAGGCGCTCGTTGGGCCCGACGCCGTACTCCGAGCCGTTCCTCAGGGTGGGCGAGATCCTGCGGAAAGGGTTGGTTGGTATCGGTGGGGAGAAAAGCCCGGTATCGCTGAGCGCGATCTGGCCGCACCCTGGCCGGGTGGGATCCCAGGCCCAATGCCCGCGCTGGCGACGCGCACGCCGATTGTTGTCGAGTGGGATGCGGGGTTCCCGACGCGGGTGCGGCTTGGGACCCGATGGGAACCTGTTCTCTCCTGGGCAGGCCCGTGGCGGCGAACGGGACGATGGTGGGAAGGACAGCCTGCTGCCGATCGCTACCAGATAGTGACTTCGGCAGGTGCCTTCCTCTGTGAAGTGTCCGAAGGGCAGGCATTTGTGACCGGGGTGTACGACTGAGAAGAACGTCTTGAGAAGAACGTCTTCAGTCTTCAGTCTTCAGTCCTCGGTCAGGAGGTTCGGAAATTGATCGTGCTGATGACCGACGACCGATGACTGATGACTCCTGCGGGGCCTACGCTCATGTCATGGATCAGAACGAGTGGGACGAGCGGTATCGCGAGCGGGAACTCGTGTGGACGGCCGAACCCAACCGCTTCCTGGTCGGCGCCGTGGAGGGACTGACTCCCGGCAAGGCGCTCGATCTGGCGGCCGGCGAAGGCCGTAATGCAGTGTGGCTGGCCCAGCAGGGCTGGGAGGTCGATGCGGTCGACTGGTCCGACGTTGCGCTTGACAAAGGTCGGGAGTTGGCGCGACAGGCCGGGGTGGCGGTCTGGTTTACCCGGGAGGACCTCCGGTCATGGTGGCCCCCAACCGACACCTATGACCTGGTCGTGATCGCATACCTCCAGGTCCCGTACATCGAGCGGCACGGGGTATGGCGTGGCGCCGCTGGGGCCGTTGCCTCGGGCGGGCGACTGGTCGTGATCGGGCATGACTGGGACAACTTGACCAAGGGTCACGGGGGACCGCAGCAAGAAGAAGTCCTCTACTCCGCCGACGAAGCCGCCACCGTGATCGCAGAGAGTCTCGATGTGGTGAGCGCCGAGCAGGTGATCCGCCAAGTCGAGACCGACGAAGGAATACGTGACGCAATCGACAACATGGTCGTAGCGGTTCGGGTGTAGGGGAAGTCGTCGGTCTTCAGTCGGGCATCGGGGATCCCCCCACCAAAGGTCTTCGGCCGTTGTCTCCCCTCAAGGGTGTCGGGTTGTGCGATAGGACCGATGGTTCTTTTCTGAACACTCTCCCCTTTGGGGGGAGTCAGCGAGCGAAGCGAGCTGGTGGGGGGTTCCCTGTGTTCGTCTCTATCAGGCCAATACGTGTTGTATGTCGTAACGGCCTGTCACCTGGTGGTTGCGTCAGGTTGTGTAGCCACTCGATCATGGGTCTTGTGGGTCAGTTCGCCGAGTCGGTGTGCGTCCGATAGGCAGCCCGATTGCCGCGACTTGGTGAATCCCCCCACCAATCGGCCTGCGGCCGATTGACTCCCCCCAAAGGGGAGAGTGGTCTTTTCTACTGGCTACTGGCTACTGGCTACTGGCTACTGGCTACGGGCTTTCGCTTCGTTCGCCCTGGGGTGCGGCAACGATGCGATGTACTCGATCGCGCAGTTCGTCGAGGTTCTTGCGATCGAGACCGATAGTTGAGATCGGTTCGTGGATCACCAGCCGCACTTTCCCACCCCGGATGAGCTTGCTGTGAGGCTTCCACGCATCACGTGCTCCGATGATCGTCACCGGGACCACCGGCATCTCATTGTCGACGGCGATGCGGAATGCTCCCTTCTTGAAGGGGAGCATTTCTCCATCTTCGGAGCGAGTCCCCTCCGGAAAGATCATCACCGACAGTCCGGCCCCTATCACTTCTGCCACCTGGGTGTTTATGGCCCGGTGAGCCGACAGTCCGGCGCGTCGGTCTGTCTCGATCATGTGGATCCTGGCCATCGCAGCACCGAGCACTGGGACCTTGAAGAGCTCGCGCTTTGCCAGAAATCGAACCGAGACCGGAAGCTTGCCCATGATCGTTGGGATGTCGAGGTTCGACGTGTGATTGCCGATGACCACATAGGATCCGGCGGGATCGATGAGGCCGGCTCCTTCGACGCTCACCCTGGTTCTGGTGAAGAACAGAAACGACTTCGCCCAGAATCGAAGCACTCGCGGCACCTGCCTTGCGTTCGGTCGGATGCGTATGAGCACGATGAGGTAGGAGGAGACGAAGAACGTCATGAGCCCTTGACCGACGACTGCCACGATCGTCGTCAGGATCGTGATCGGGATTCGGAGCATCTCGGTAGGCTACCGGCCCGTTCCGCCGCCGATCAGGGAGCAGCCGTGTCTGACATCCTCCTCGAGACGTCGCATCACGTCGCAACGGTGACGGTCAACCGACCGCAGCGTAAGAATTCGTTCACCATCGAGATGTTTGATCTTCTGGGCGATACGTTGCGAAGCGCCTCCAAGGATCCCGATGTGAGGTGCATCGTTCTCACCGGGGCGGGAGATACCTTTTCTGCGGGTCTCGATCTCGTCGAAGCTGCGGGTCAGATTGATCGATTGGATCGAATCGCCTTCACATTCGAGCCGGATCGTTCGCCCGCCATCGTGCTTCAAGAGATCGATATTCCGGTAGTGGCTGCAATAAACGGTGCCGCCGCAGGGTATGCGGTTGGGATGGCGATTCAGGCCGACATCAGGGTGATGGCACGGTCGGCCCGCTTGGTTCCTGCAACCAAGCGCAATTTGCTGCCCGAAAGCGGTGACACCTGGTTGTTGCCCCGACTCGTTGGTTGGGAACAGGCGGCCAGGTTCTACTTCATGGGCGAGGACATGATGGGCGACCAGGCCCTCGCCGCCGGCGTCGTGTCGGAACTGGCCGCCGACTCGGATGCCACCAAGGAGCGCGCTGGCGAGATTGCAGCTCAGATTGCGGCGATGCCACCGCAGGCAATCCAAGCCGCCAAGCGTCTGATGCGCGCCGGGAGGTCGGACGACTATTCCGAGCACGTCCATAGGGCACTACTGCAGCTTCTTCCAATGTTTCGCACCAAGGATTTTGCCGAGTCGGTGGCTGCCTTTTTCGAGAAGCGCGATCCCAACTTTATTGGCGAATGAGAAAGATTCCGCTGGAGCGTGCCAGGCGGATCGTCCTCGGTGCTCAAGGGCTCGCTGCGCCTCGTCCCGAGGGGAGAGTGGATGTCCGCCATCTCCGCAAGATGTTCCGCACCATCGGGGTGCTCCAGATCGACTCGGTGAACGTCATCGAGCGGGCGCACCATCTGACCGCGTTCGCCCGTCTTGGGGATCACGAGAAGGAACTTCCCTGGGACGCGCTCCTCCGGCGTGAGTTGTTCGAGTATTGGGGTCATGAGGCAGCTTTTCTTCCGGTGGAGACCTGGCCACTGTGGCGCCACAAGATGGACCAGCCCATTCAGTGGCGCCGGGCGAGAGAGCTGAACGAGGCCGAGCCCGGCTATATCGACTCCGTCGAAGAGGAGGTGGCTCGTAGTGGCCCACTCACCACCTCCGACCTGGAGGATCCGGGTGATCGTCTTGGCTCGTGGTGGGGGTGGCCCAAGGGAAAGGTCGCACTCGAGGCCCTGTTCGCCCAAGGGCGAGTCACCGTGAGCGGGCGAAACAACTTCACCCGGTACTACGACATTCCAGAGCGGGTGATTCCGGAGGAGTACTTGACGGCAGAACCGGTGCCACGCGCAGAGGCTCAGCAAACGCTGGTGATGATGGGTGCCAAATCTCTGGGGATAGGGACGCTCAGCGACCTCGTGGACTAT
Source organism: uncultured Kiloniellaceae bacterium (assembly GCA_964194935.1). Lineage (GTDB taxonomy): Bacteria > Actinomycetota > Acidimicrobiia > Spongiisociales > UBA11373 > JACZWZ01. The sequence continues at coordinate 742 of CAXMOL010000038.1, read as the reverse complement.
TACAGGCTTCCCAAACCCGAAGGTCGGGCCGTCGTGACCCATCTGGCGGCAACCGGGGCGTTGGAGGAGGTCGAGGTGGAGGGATGGAGTCACACCGCTTACCTACATCCCGAGGCCTCGGTCCCGCGCAAGGTCGATCAGGTGCGTCTGTTGTGTCCGTTCGACAATCTCATCTTCTTCCGAGACCGAATAGAGCGCCTCTTCGGATTCCACTACCGGATCGAGATCTACGTCCCCAAGCCGAAACGGCAGTACGGGTACTACGTGTTGCCGGTTCTGATCGGGGACGCATTGGTGGGACGCATCGACCTGAAGGCGGATCGTCATGCCGGTGTGTTGCGGGTGCCGGGCTCATTCATCGAGGACTGGCAGGACCCGGTGCGGGTCGCCACCGCCGTCGCCGGGGAGCTGAGACTGATGGCCGGATGGCTCGGGCTGGGGGAGATAGTGATCGGTCGCAAGGGGAATCTGTCCTCTGCCTTGCGTGGCGCTGTGGGGTGACGGTTGTCCGTTTCCCGTTTCCCGTTTCCCGTTTCCCGTTTCCCGAAAGCAAACCACTCTCCCCTTTGGGGGGAGTCAAACTCCGCAGGAGTTTGGTGGGGGGTCTGGCTCCTGGCTCCTGGCTCCTGGCTCCTGGCTCCTGGCTCCTGGCTCCTGGCTCCTGGCTCCTGGCTCCTGGCTCCTGGCTCCTGGCTCCTGGCTCCTGGCTCCTGGCTCCTGGCTCCTGGATCCTGGCTCCTGG
>CAXMOL010000037.1:0-3818 GCA_964194935.1 uncultured Kiloniellaceae bacterium | reverse complement strand
CAGCTGCTATCGGCGCAAACCCGGATGCACTGAATCATCGCCGCAGTATCAACCTGTATCGCTCGACGACTGGAATTTTGAGTGGGCACCCCACCCTTCCAGTCGCCAGCCACTGCTAGCCCATATCGGCACATATGCGCTACCTGATCCGGCGAGGAGGGCCGCCCATATTGCGGGATATGCGCAAGCTGTGAGCCGGATGGCTCACCCTCTGGTCGGAGCTGCTTTCCCGAAAAGGCATCGGTCCAGCGCCAGACTTCCAGACCGGTCAATCCACCTATATCGGTACATATGGGCTAGGAGTCTGCTGAGCAAAGGGGGCTGGGGGTGTGCTGGCCGATGTTCAGGTTGTCGTTGCCGTGTCGGGCGTCCGATGATCATCCAGTGGCCTCTTTCGCCACCGAGTTGAGCTTGAGGGCTGCTGTCGGTGGGGCCGGTGGCCTGGTTTGGGACCGTCCGGGAGGCTACGGCGGAGCGATCGACCAGCCCGAGGAGTTCCAGGTGAGACCCAAGTTGATGAGTCGCCGTAGGTTGATGGTGGCGGCCCGGACGGAGAGGGCGATACGGTTGCGTTCGACGCCGCGGTAGCGGACGCGGCGGTGTCCGTTGGCGACGAGCCAGGCGATGGATCGTTCCACCATGGGGCGATGCTGCCGGTAAGCATCGATTCTGTTACGCCAGTCGGCGCGGGCTTGAGCGAGAAACTGGTCGTGTGCGGTGACCTTGAAGGTTTTCCCGCCGGCAGCGGCGGTGCAGCGGGACCGTACCGGGCAGCCGTCGCAGCGTTTCCGGAACCTGGCGACCCCGGCGGCGTCGATGGTAAGGGTGTGGCCCTGGGGACAGGTGACGGTGCCGGCCTGGTAGTCAATGATGAAGTCGTCGCGGGTGAACTGGTCGTCACCGAGTCTCCGATTGCGATGCAACGGCAAAGGTTTGATCACTGCGGTGTGGTTAGCGGCCTGCAGGTCGGCTCTCACCGGCCCGGATCCGTAGGCCGAGTCGCCGAGCACTTCAACGCCGGGTTCCTCGTCGACCAGGAGCCCGACACCGACCGGGCCGTCGCCGGTGTTGGCGGGGGTGAGATCACATCCGGTGATGATCCCGGTCTCCGGCTCGACCGCCAGATGCGCTTTGTATCCGTCCCGATAGGCGGACGGAGACTTGTGCATGTGACGGGTCTCGGGATCAACCGTTGAGATCACCCGATCCTTAGAGACACGGCGAGCGACCCGCCAGGTGCCTCCCGTTTCGCCGGGTTCGACGTCCTGGCCCGCAACTAAACCCAGCAGCCCCACCAGCCGGGTCTGCTCATCGTCGAGGTCGACACCGTCGAACGCGCCCAAAATAGCGACAGCGTCGTTGACCAGTCCGGTCACCAGCTCGTCGCGGGCCACCGGGTCGTCCCAGGCGCAGGACGGTTTGCTACCCGCCTCGTAGTCATGGGCCGACACCTCAACCGCCGCCGCCACCGGAAACGCACGTCGCATGCGGCGGATCACCGACACCAACTGGGTAACGGTGTCCTGGGTCGCCACCGCATCATCGAGCAACGTCGAATCCAGCGCCCGGCGGGTCCGGCCCGTCAACACCCCCGTGTCGGTCACCACGGCACGCACCGCGTCGAAGATCCGCTCCGGGGCCTGAGAGACCCGCAGCCGGTTCCGCCACAACGTCAACACCGTGGGGTGGAACCCCTCGTCGGTCAACGCCACCCCAGCCGCCACCTTCCACTTCAAGTCGGTGCGTAGCGCATCTATGGCGTCCCGGTCCGACAGGCCCTCCAAGGACTGGAGCACCATCACGGTGGCGACCACATCGGCCGGCACCGACGGGCGGCCCCGCGGCGACGGGAACAAATCAGCGAACATCGCATCGGGGAACAACCGCTGGCGATGCTCCGCCAAAAACGTGTACACCGAGCCGGCCGGGACCAAATGCCCCACCATGACACCGGCGTCTAACAACTCCAAATTCGGATCACTGTTGCCCTGCATACCCGCAGTCTCGCCAACCCGCCATCAAAACGCGAGCACTACCACCAGGATTAATCAGCAGACTCCTAGCGCATATGTGCCGATATGGGCGGCTGTCTCAGCCTCGTAGTTTGACGTCGGCGGCTGCGGACTCTTCGATGTTGACGCTGGTTGGATTCCCAAATATCTGGACATCGGCAGCACCGGACGCTTCCCCCGTGAACGACTCTGAGGCGAAGATCGAGACATCCGTTCCGCCACTGGCTTCGATCTCGACCGTGGACGCTTGAAGATCAACCAGATCCACGTCGGAACCACCACTCGCCTGCAGTCGATAGCTTTCGGTTGCGCCGCTGCCGTTGACGTCAGCGCCTCCGCTTGCCTCGATCACTTCGATCCGGTCGGTAGTCACCGTGACGAATCGGTGGGCTCCGCCGGTGGTCGAAAACGAACCTTCGGTATCGACAATCAAGGTGTTGCCGTCGACTCGAGTGACGATGTTGTCGATGACGTTGTCGTCGTAGGTCACAGAAACCGACTGTGACAGGTTAGGGTCCACCCTCAGTTCGACGTTGGCCCCACCCCGAACATCGATTCGGGTAAACGAACTGACCTCACGGGTCTCCGTCACCAGATTCCCCGAACCCACTACTCGGGTGAGTCCGCAGGCCGTCAGTGTCACCAAACCAGCCAGGACAAACCATAGGAAAAGTCGGGGGTCAGCCTGTGTTCTGCGACACAAACCAGTCATCTGTCAACCGTCGTGTCGGGGTCGAGATCACACTACCGATACTTCACCAGCCCAGCTCAACGTCATCCCCGCCGGTGCGGCACGCACCGGCGGGCGGTGGAACACCGGTTGCCTTCCCTGCCGTCGATGAGAAGCTCGGCTACGTTGAGTCGACCATCTCGCCGACTTCACTGAACTTGCCAGAGCTCCTCGCCCAAGAACAAGGCGGCGGAGCATGTCGAGAGCGTCCCCCGGTGGTCTGCGGGTCACGACGATGCGCATCTCGGCTGTCAGGCCCCCCGAAGGCTCTTCCTGAAGCCTTCGAGAGAACCAACGACCTTTGAGGCGTCCTCGCCCATGCTGGGCAACCTGGCCGACTTGCGCTCGTAGCGGGTCCGCCCCCCCGTCCCCTCCTCGTCGTCATCGTCGACTTGGGGCGTATCTTCCTCGTCATCGTCAGCGTCGTCGAGCTTCTCATCGCGAGCGCGGTCGGCCTCTTCCTGTTCGGCTGCCTCCATCTCAACGATGCGCTGTGCCAGCTTGCCAGAGGCAATCTTCTGGTCGGTGGATATCCGGTCCAGCCCGGCACGCCGTCCCTCGAGCTCAGCGGCGTCTTGGTCGGCGACCTTGCGCGTTTCTTCGGCCTCCGCCTTCTGCTGCTCTGCGATCTTGCTGGCCTCAGCTGCGGCCGCATGCATCACTTCCACCTCGGGCTCGGAGAGACCGGCGTTGAGCGCCTCGGATTCCTCGACGTTCCTTGTGGCTTTCTGCACCAGCGTGGCGGCCTCTCCCCGCCCTTCCTGGATCAAGCGGTCGGCCTCAGCCCTTGCCGCTTCGAGGATCGATTCGTCGGTCACCGACGCTGTCGTGGCCTGCGCGGCCTCAATCATGCGGCGCGCCTCTTCCTGTGCCTCTGCGATGACCCCGGCAGCCGCCACTCCCTGGTCGGCTCGAGCCTGTTCGATCTGGGCAAGGATCTCATCGCGTTCGTGGCGGAGACCTTCGACGTTGTCCGACAGCTCGCTAGGTGTGGCCTGTGCCGTGGCCAGGGCGTTGGTGAGCCGTGTGACCTCGCCCGCGAGGCGGTCTCGTTCGGTGACCAGTGCCGCAGTGTC
>CAXMOL010000036.1:0-11340 GCA_964194935.1 uncultured Kiloniellaceae bacterium | reverse complement strand
CGAAAACCCCGGATTCGCGTCGTCTTGGGACTGGAGGCACCGAAGGACAGCACCGCCGCATCCCCCAGCGTGATGTCACTCGTCCAAGACGAGGCTGAAAGCAACGCCCGGGGTGGCGAAGTCTTGACAGGGGTGCTGAGGTATTCGACCTCGTGCAGGCGTTGGCTCAGAGGCCCAAGTCGGTCCTGATACTGAATCCGAGGTCCGGATGATTCTGATAGGGGCCCTGAGGGCCACTACTGCTTGCGTGGCGCCCGTCGAGGACTCTGGCCAGAATGGGTGACTCGGAGGCATTTCTGATGTTGGAATTCGTCGATGTGAGCAAACGATTCGGTGATGTCATCGCCCTCGATGGCGCCGGATTCGTCGTCGAGCGCGGGCGTATCCTCGGCTTTCTCGGCCCAAATGGGGCAGGGAAGACCACAGCTATGAGGGCCGTATTCGGCCTCATTCGGCCCGACACCGGTTCCGTGTCCTGGAACGGCGCTCCCATTGGTGCCGGGGAACGGCTCCATTTCGGATACATGCCAGAAGAGCGTGGCCTGTATCCGAAGATGAAGGTGCACGACCAACTCGTCCACTTCTCGCGCCTCTCAGGCCTCTCCAGGACGGAAGCGAATGCCGCGGTTGACCGGTGGCTCGGCGAATTTGGCCTGGGCGAGAGGGGTGATGCGAGGCTGGACGAGTTGTCGCATGGGAACCAGCAACGGGTCCAGCTCGCAGCGGCTCTCGCACCAAATCCCGAGCTGCTGATTCTCGATGAACCGTTTGCCGGTCTCGACCCCATTGGTGTCGATTCACTCACCGCGACCCTGAGGGAGTTGGCAGCGGGGGGTGTGGCTGTTCTCTTCTCGAGCCACCAACTCGACCTCGTCGAGGACGTGTGTCAGGACGTCGCCATTATCAACGAAGGTCGAATCGTGCTGTCGGGGCGACTGGACGACATCAAGAACCGCTCGACGAAACGGCGGCTGACCATCGATGTCGACGGTCGCCCTTGGGTCCCAGATGTTCCGGGAGTAGAGGCTGTCGATGGGCCGGGGCCATCCCACTTCGTCGTCGACGATGATGCTCCGATTGCCGATCTCCTCGCGGCTGCGAACGCTGCTGGCGTTGTCAACCGGTTCCTCTTCGAACCCCCCAGCCTCACAGATCTGTTCCGAGAGGCGGTCGGATCATGAATCTGTGGGCCCAGGTTGCGTTGCTGGCACGACGAGAGTTCGTTCAGCGGGTGACCAGCAAGGCATTCAGGGTCACGATGCCACTGCTGACAGTCGCGATCCTCGCGGCCGGGCCGATCGTGAGTCTGGTCGCGCCAGGCCCCGCCGAGGCGACGAAGATCGGCCTGGTAGGGGAGGAGATCCCCGGGATCGAGCAGGAGATGCACGCTCAGGCAGCACTGTTCGACATGGAGATCGAAGTCACCCGATTTGCGACCCGGGCGGAGGCGGAGTCGGCGCTCGCCGACGGATCGGTAGCCCTGGTAGTCGCGGATGAAGACGAGGTGGTTTTCCAAACGGAGGCATCATCCCGGCTGACAGCACTCGTTCACGGCGCAGTGGATACGACGGTGAAGACGGTCGCACTCTCTGAACTGGGTCTGTCGGAGAGCGAGATCGCGTCGGTCGTCGAACCGGTTCCGATGACGATCACGACGATCGAAGAGAGAGACCTCCAGGACGATGCGAGGAGCGCGGCGGCGTTCGTCGGGGCGATCCTCCTCTACATCTCCATTGTGTTGTTCGGCCAGTTCGTCGCGATGGGCACCGTCGAAGAGAAGCAGAACCGGGTGGTCGAAGTGATTCTGTCCAGGGTTCGCCCGTGGCAGGTGCTCGTCGGAAAGGTGGGGGGGATTGGGCTCCTGGGGTTGCTGCAGCTCGTGGTCCTGGCAGGGGCTGCGTATATCTCGGCTGAACTCGGCGATTTCTCCGGCATTGACGTCGCTGCGATCGGTGTGCCGATCATCATTTCGTTGATCTTCTGGTTCGTTTTGGGATATGCCTTCTACGCCTTCCTGTACGCGGCTGTGGGATCGACCGTATCGCGGCAGGAGGACCTGCAGGGGGCGATCATCCTTCCGATCGGTTTGATCTTGCCCGGGTACTTCGCAGCGATCAAGGCGGCGGAGAACCCTGACGGGCTCTTCCCCACGATTGCGTCCTGGCTGCCTCCCTGGGCGCCATTCGTGATGCCGGTACGAATTGCTACAACAGATCCCCAGATATGGGAGATCCTGGTGGCGGTCGCTGGAACGGCGCTCGGCGCCATCGCGCTCCTGTGGATCGGTTCCCGCGTCTACTCGGGAGCGCTTCTGCGCACCGGAGGGAAGATCAAGCTCAGAGAAGCATGGAAGGCAGCGGCCGAGTAGTGATCGCCAGTGTTGAGCCATGAGCAATCGGTTTGAGCCCTGAGGTCGGTCAGCGAAGCGACTTCGGCACTCCACGGATGATGAACGAGATCACCACAGCGAAGTCTTGACAGGGGTGCTGAGGCGCCGTATACCGAACCTTTCGGCCCTGGGGCGATTCCTGCTGAGTCTGTACCGTGACCCCGGTGAGGCATCTCGCACTAGTGCTGCTCGTGTTGTCGGTGCTGTTAGCGGGATGCGGCGATAACCAGCAGGTCCCGCCCGGCGGGGAACGGACCTACTTCGAGGCGCTCGATCTGAGCACACCGTCTGCGGCGGCTGAGACATTCCTCGACGCCTTCGCACGAGATGACTTCATGACCGTCTGGCTGGCGTTACACCCCAACGCCCAGCACATGATTCAGTCAGCCCTCGATCTTCTGCAGTACCGCGTGGTGATCGGCTCCCAGACGGTCGCCCGTGAGGTGATGATGGAGAGATCTCGGTCGTTCCCCCCTGAGTCGATCGGCACCTGGCACCTATTTGATGCGCTGATGGTCGCCGCCGGTGAGCACGACGCCTTCATTATCGATCTGAGTGGACCCGTTCGGGTCACCGACCAGATAGTCGATGGTGACGAAGCACAGCTTTCTGCCGAGGTGGCCGGGATCGAGGGCACCGTGACCTTGCACATGGAGAAGTCGTTCAAGGGGCGTTGGCGGGTCCGGAGCGTAACGATGGGTAGCGACGGAGAGCGACCAGTGGTGTGGCCTGACCCCAACGCCGGCCACTGACGACCGGATGGCGGTCAGCTCAGCGTCTCTGACCATCCGACTCGTAGGCTGGGGCAACCGGATCTCTTCGCTGCTCAGGTCTATCGGAGGAAGAAGATGAACGACATCGATACGGAGGCTGGCCGTGAGGCGTTTCTGGCGGCTCCTCGTTTGGGAACGCTAATTATCAGTCGAGAAGACGGCACGCCTGTCGGTATCCCTCTCTGGTTCGAGTGGACCGGCTCGGTCGTCCAGATGTTCGCCTCCAAGACCTCCGCCAAGATTCGTCGACTGCAAAACAATCCGAATGCTTCTCTGCTCGTAGCCAATCACGTCGGCGAGGCCGAGGCATGGGTGGCCTTCGATGGTGCCGTGACGGTGAGCGACTCAGGCGGCATCGAGTTGGCGAAGCGCCTCGCCTCCAGATACTGGGACCTCACGGACCAACGCAACCGGGATGAATTGGAGTCATGGCTGCGGGACCCAGACTCGTTTCGCTTGCTCACACTGACACCGGACCGTATCCGCACCCAACGCTGAGACCACCGGGCGGTAGCAAGGGGTCTTCAGAAGCGGTGCCCACCATCGGCCGGTGTGATGTCACTTGTCCAGGACGGGGCTGAACGTAACGCTTGGGCTGGCGAAGTCTTGTCAGGGGTCCCGAGGGCCCGTGATCTACCCACACCGATCACCGGACCCCGGGTTCTTTCGTAATGCGAGTTGCGAGAACGAGGCTGAGGAGCGCCACAGGCAACTGCCAGGCAAGCGCCACGCGGATGTCGCTGACCATTTCAGCGATCGCTCCGACCGCCGGTTGGGCTACTGCAGTCATGAGTCCGGACACACCGAACACGATGCCCACTGCGGCACCAGTTTGGCCCTCGGGTGCGAGTTGGCTGGCGAGAGCGAGCCCAACTGGGAAGAGGCTGAAGGCAAAGAACGCGATTCCGGTCACCACTATCAGGGACACGGCCCCGCTGGTCACAGCGAATGCTGCCACCAGGACGACGGTTCCGCTGGCAGCCATCAGAAACACCTGCCGACCACCGATCCTGTCGAAAGCCCAACCACCAAGCGGTTGGGCGATAGCGCCGACGAGCAGCACGATCGTTAGCAGAACGCCCGCGCTCGTCTCCTGCCATCCCTCGTCCACCAGCATCTTCACAAAGAACGTAAGGAAGCTGCGACCCACGACGCTGAACAAACCGAAAGTGATCGCCACAAGCACCAGTTGACTGGTGATAGCACTCCGGAGGGTTGCTGATCGAGTTGGCGGCGGCTCATCGAGCCGTACCCGGAGCATGATTGCTGTCAAAACCAGCGGGATTGCGATCGCCATCATCGCTATCCGCCAGTTGAACGCTGCAATGACGAGAACGGCTACCGCCGGAGCGAGGAAATGACCCACTGCCCCGCCCCAGCCATGTATTCCGAGCATGCGTCCGAAACGCCTCGGGTATGCCGAGACGATGAAGGCTGCTGCCTGGGGGTGATACGTTGCCGCTCCGAGCCCGCACAGCAGACTCACGGCGACGATGAACCAAAACGTAGGTGCCACCGCCATGGCGAGGAAACCGACCGCAGCAACACTGAACCCGAGTACCAACATCCACCGTCGCCGACCTGATCGATCGGCGATGTTGCCGAGGGTCGGCTGCAGCACACCAGTCAAGAGCGTGAAAGCAAACGACAGGATGCCCAGTTCTGTGTAGTCCAGGTCGAATTCGCTCGCTACCGCAGGCAAGAAGGCCGGAAGGATGGTGGCGTAGAAATCGTTCACCGTGTGGGCGGCGATGAAGACAAAGAGGGTGGCTCTCGGCTGCGGCTTGCTGGTCACGTCGATCATCCTGGCAGCACAGCGCTGACGCACTGCCAATACGATGCAAGTTCGTGTCGGAATCAAGCCATTCTGTTGAATCAACTCATCTTCGCTACTCAGAAACGTGCCGACGCACAACCCTCCGCCACGCTCGTGAACGTCATCAGCGAGCCGAGACCGCCTACTTGCCGATAGGCTCGGACCGGAGAGGAATCTGATGCGCCTTCGAGGACGGGACCGCACGTATCGAGCCGTCAGGGTCGAGGCACAGCGGTGGGAGCTTCGAGTCGACGGTGCCCCGCATTCGTCCCATGACGGCTTCCGGCATGCCGAGCGGGCCGCGGCCACCATCGACAGACGCAGCCGCAAGCGACGGGCCATGGTGCGCCACACGCTGATCCTGGTCGGCGCATCCCTGGTGCTGATGCCCGTGCTTATCTTCCGAGAGGTAGCCAATCCCGACTATGCCCCGGCCCGCGAATTCGCCGACCACCTCGAGACCGCCTACCGGGCAATCAACGCCGAAGAGGCCGAGATCACCGACTTCTCTCTCAGCTCGGACGGCATCCAGGGAGGCCTATTCGAAGTCGATCGTGGCGGGGTCGTGGCCGACTACTCGGTGCTTACAGGCGAGCACGAAGGCGACTGCTACGTGATTCGCTGGCGACAAGGCCGGGTTCCGTTCGTGGCCCGCCTCCTACCTCGACATCCGTGTGCTCCAGGCGATCCAGCACTGTCATTCGATCCGGCCGGGTTCGAAGCCCTCGGGAACAACACCGATCTGGACGGCCCACTCGACTGGGGTCGCGTACTCCCTCCGGAGGTCCAAACAGCCACCTGGGCATTACCGGCGGCGATCGCCTTGCTCTACATCGTGCTGCAGCAAACCGTCAGCCTGTCGCTGGTATCCATCCGAGGAGTCCCAACACGACGAGTGAACGTCGAACGCATCGATGAATCCGCTCAGGATCAAGCACCTCACTGAGCGAAGCCGTCATCCTCGTCGGGAGGGGTGTACTTGAGAGTCCCTGCACCACTGCGGCAGATGGCCGAATTGATCCGGCGATCACATCAGACGACCACGCCGACGTCTATCCGTTAGACCCTGCGGATACGTAGGCGAGAGACAGCACGACTCCATCCCCCACTGCTCGTAAATGTCACCAGAGGAACGAGGGGCGAGACGTGGGCATGCGGACTCTCAATGCCTCGTCGCTTCAGTCGGTTTGAGCCTCGGTGCAGTCCAGGAAAGCTTCCACGGTCAGGCGCAGGTCGGGAATCCAGGGATCGTCGATGACCAGTCCTTCGGAGAGGGTGTTGATCCTGGCCTGTACGTCAAGACACATGCTGTCGGCATCGGCATTCACGGTCTCGTAGGTGGCGAACGCGGGGGTCTGTTCCAACGCCTCCAGGCTATCGACGGTCTCGGCGGCCTCAGCCACTCCCTCGGCGGCCGCCAGGATCCGGGCCAATGCGTCGACCATCACCTGGTTCACCTCAACGATCGAGGCGGGGGGATCGAGCTCGTCGAAGAATTCACGGACCTCATACTCTGCTGCCAGCTGCCTGTCGACAAAGGCGACGAAGTCGTCCAACGTTGGGTCCTCTATCTGTTGGTAGGCCACCAGGACGCCTTCGAGGTCCGACCCGGCGTTCACCACGAGGTCGTTGAGCGCCTCCACGTACTCGGTTTCGCTCATCGACCCGCCACCACAGGCGGCCAGGACGATCGTCAGGCCCGCACCCGCAAGCAGGGCCCGTTTCACAGTCGAATACCTTGGGTCGTCACCATCCTCGAATCCTATATCTTCCCGGAGGGGTGTACATAAGAGTCAATCCCCCACTGCTCGCAAACGTCATCAGAGCCAGAGTGGGACTCTCTATTTCAACCCGGCGCGGTACTCCGCCACCGACATTCCTTCGGCCGCTGCCTCAACGATCTGGGCGATCCGGTCCGACTTGGTCGTCTCTCGCTTGGCGCTGTACACCCAGTAGAGGGCCTGCTTCTTCACTGAGTCGGCGAACGAGTTGTAGTTGTCGCGGGCGGTGCGGTTCGCGTCCAGGGCGACTCGGAGCCTGTCAGGCTCGATCAGGTCATCGACAGCATCAAGCAAAACCCAAGACCCATCCTGTTTGGCAGCATCGATCTTGACGATCCCCGCCTCGGTCATCAGCCCCTCGACGATCACCCGCTCAATCCGCTCCTTGTTGAGCTTCGACCAGACGCTTCCCGTCTTGCGAGGCGTGTACACCTGCATGTAACGCTCCTCGTCGAGGCCGTTCGCTCTGCTGTCTATCCACCCGAAACAGAGCGCCTCTTCGACCGCCTCGTCGTAGGTGACGCTTGGCTTGCCGGAGGCCTTTTTGAAGTAGACAAGCCAGATGCCGGGAGAGGACTCATGATTCTCGACCAGCCAGGCCCGCCAGGCAGCACGATCGGGGGCTGTCGTCCGTTCGAAGTCGTCGAGCTTGCCCATGTGAAAGCACCTTATCCCTGCGCTCCCGACCGTGAACCAGGCAACTGCGATCACATCTGACGGCGTCCACTTGGAGGGGTGACCTTGGGAGTTCTTACCCCACTGCTCGTAAATGTCACCAGAGGCCCGATGAGCCAAAGGACGATCAGTTCTCCGTACTAGCGCAGGTACTCGCTCATCAGGTCGAAGAACTCGCTTTCGAAGTCTTCAAGGCGAAGTCCCATTGCGTCTTCGAATGCCGCTTGGAACGTTGCACCTCCATCCACATCGATCATCACATCTCTGGCGTCGGTGGAAGATCGCCCGAGACCGTCATCAGCGAATAGGTACTCGAAAGCGAGTTGGAACATCGGGTAGTAGAAGTGCTCACCGACCTCTGGATCAGTGATCTGTGAGTATCGCTTGATCGAGATCGGATTGATGGTCCCGTACTCGGCGATCAGATCATTCAGCTGTTCGAGATCCCTGATGGGCTCACCTGCCAGGTCATCCGCCAGCGCCAGAGGAAGCCCCTCGATGAACCACGTATCGATGCGGCCATGGTTGACCGCGAACATCCACTGGAGAACGTGAATCAGCTCATGCTTCAGCGCAGGTTCATAGCCGTCGGCCGCGAACTGACGCAGCCCGTGATCAGGCGACCAGATGAGTAATCCGCCCATATATGCCCGTCCCGACCAACCCTGTGGGTAGTGATCGTGATAGGCATAGATGTCGATCTTCTCCTGACCGGATGGAAATCGATGCACCTCCGGCGTAACACCGAATTCGTCTAGAAGCTCAGCCCATAACCTCTCCGCAGCGTCCGACATTTCACGCCGCGCAGCGGGACTGGCTGCGTCGCTGTAGACGACGAAGTTCTCGCTTTCGATGGGACGCCCATCGTGTGGCCACCGTTCGTGCACGTACCACGAACCGTTGTCAACCATCTCAACGGATGAGGTCTCGTCATCATTCGTCGATGATCCAGGCGAAGACGGAGCGCTGCCTGCTTCGCCTCCACTACAAGCCGAGACGATCACTACCAAGCAGACACCGACGAGGATGCAGCGTATCGACATGCAATCACCTATTGATCCGGTTGACTCACCGACAATGTCCCAGCGTTGTGGCCGCTTCAGTAGAGCCGAACGACGGAACGTCCCATGGGCTGGAACTGCAGGTCGGGGTCGTCTTCTGCGGTTTCCGGTGGTCGAGGCACGACGCCACCCGGTCGGCCAGCGGTGACTAAGTACACCCCCCTCTGGAGAAGTGTGAGGTGCTGAAGCCCCTGTGTCGAAACATCGCCACCTGTTTCGAGGGTTAGAGGGCCATGGGTCGGGATCGTCCCTGAGACTTGGAGACTGCGTTCAGCCGCTACATCGATGCGGAGTGTCAGGAGTTCGTAGACGCGGCGTTGGTCTTGGGGAGTGGCGTCGGAGAGGTTCTTGGTCGCTTGGTGGGCGAGGTGGTCGAGTTGGGAGAGGCGGGCTGGGCTGGCGCGGTGTTGGGTGTCCCATGCGTCGAGTTGGGCGAGGTGTCCTTTGAGGGTTGCTCGTTCGTCGCCGATCTGTTCGAGGGTTTCAGCGAGTTGGGTGTCGTTGATCTGGTCTCGGGCGTGGCTGCGTATGACGCCGGTTTCTTCGAGGTCGAGCATCTCGAGTCGGTGAGTGATGGTGGCTTTTTGGTCGTTGCGTAGCGGTGCTGATGCGAGGGTCTCGTTGATGTGGTTGCGGGCTGCGTCTCTGAGGCGGTCGGGGGTGCCCAGGTTGACCTCCGATCGCTAGCCTTCCTCCGTGACCCGGGGCGTGATCCAATTTACGAACTCCTCCGATGGTATGCCGATCGCGTACTGGAGCATCGGTAGCGGCCCGCCGATCATCCTGATCCACAACTTCACTCTTAGTCATGGTGAATTGGAGTGGGAGATCAACTCGCTTCGCTCCTTCTACGAGGCGCTTGCGGAACAACATGAGGTGATCCGTCTCGATCCGCGCGGCACGGGACTCTCCGGGGTGGAGCCCGATCCAACTGTGGAGCAGGTCGCGGCTGATGTCGAGGCCGTAGCTGACGCTATGGGACACGCACGGTTCGATCTTGTCGCCACCAGCACCTTGGCTGCAGTTGGAATACGCCTGGCTACGACGGAACGGGTAAAGCATCTGGTGTTGTGCGATCCGTCGGTGACGATCGCTGAGGCGAAAGAGCACGGGAAGTTTCTGGATGCTATTCAGGTCTTGGCGGAAACGGGGTTGAGTGATGTAATCGCGAGCTTCTGGGCCTCGACCGCACCAACCGACGATGCTGAACCTCTGCGCGCAGTTTTGGAAGCGATCATTCGCGAGCATCCCGGCGTGTTGCAGGCCTCTCCGTCTCCGTGGGATGGCCGCCCGTGGCTGGGCGATGTTATTGCCCCCACGTTGATCATCTACACCCGTAGCGGGGCCATCACGAGTGTGGAGCAAGCCCGGGAGGCAGCAGCCGCTATTCCGAACGCCAGGCTCGTAGGAATCAATGGCAGCTTCTCGCCATACATGGTGGATCGCGACGCAGTCCTCTCGAGCTTCGGCGACTTCCTCGGTTGGCAACCATCCGGAGAACCGCTCGCCTCTGGTACCAGCATCGTTGTCTTCACGGATATCGTCGCCTCCACCGAGGTCGTCGATCGGGTTGGTGACGAGGAGGGGCGTAATGCGATCCGCTCGGTCGAAGACCTGGTGGCCGAGACGGCGGCCGATCTCTCAGGCCAGGTGGTCAAGCACCTCGGCGACGGATCGCTGCTCGAGTTTCGCTCAGCCTCAAACGCTCTGGACTTCGCTCGCAAGGTTCAGGTCGAATTGTCCGGCGGCGACATCAAACTCCGGGTCGGCATGGCTGCGGGTGAACCTATCCACGAAGATGGCGACGTACATGGGGCCGTCGTTGTAGTCGCCAGTCGCATAGCCGATGCCGCCCAGCCCGGCCAGGTGTTTGTCTCAGATGGAGTGAAACAGCTTCTGCTTGGCAAGCAATACAAGTTCGAGGATCAAGGCGAACATTCGCTCAAGGGCTTCGACGAGCCACTGCGTGTTTGGCGGCTGAATTCCTAAGCCCCAATCGACGAGCCGACGGTGGATAAGACCGACCCCTCGTGGAGGCTGGAGGCGTGGCGCCTCAGCGTCGGGGCCCGCCTGAGCCTCCAGTCTCGACATATTCCTTGAGCGCGACCGCATTGTTGAAGCGTTCTTCGCGCGCCGCGAACACAAACGTCACTGGACCAGCTCGAACGAGAGCCAGAACTGACTCCAAATCGGCGGTTGGTGACTTCAGCTCCTCGAAATACCGCTGTTTGAAGTGCCGCCATTTGCCCGGGTCATGACTGAACCACTGCCTCAGATCTGCGGAAGGGGCCACCTCCTTGGGCCATAGGTCGATCTTGGCGCGTTCCTTCGCCATGCCGCGGGGCCACAGACGTTCTACGAGGATTCGCTGACCATCAGATGCCGCAGGAAGTTCATACACGCGTTTGAGTGAGATGGCCATGGCCAGTGCGATCAACTCGGTGACCAGATCAAACGCTGCGGTGTCTTGCGCCTCATGGTGACGAACTTAGCCCTCGCAGCTGATCTCCATGCGCCGACCATGAACGCCGACATCCTGTCGGTCAGCGGCTGAGGTTTTTCCCCGGACTCACGGGAAAAAGGTTCTCTGCTAGCGTCGCCCGTTCACTTAATGGGGGGCAGAATGAGATTATTTGTTGCACTGGGGATTGCTGGTCTCTTGCTGGCTGCCTGCGGCGATAGCGGAGAATCAGCACCGAGTGTTGACCCGGCAACGGCGCTGGTCGGTCTGTGGAGCCCCATTGGCGGCGGCGACCTGACCTTCCAAGAAGGTGGCACCTGGACATGGATGTCGGCCAGCACTACCGATGAAGGCGGCTACGCGTTCGAAGACGGCGTGGTGACC
>CAXMOL010000035.1:0-1771 GCA_964194935.1 uncultured Kiloniellaceae bacterium | reverse complement strand
CCCCGACGATGTAATCGCCATGATCAGGGCCGGCGCCCGCGGCTACGTGACGAAGAGCATCGGTCCCGAGGAGTTGGTGGCGGCAGTGAGACGGATTCACGACGGAGATGCAGTGTTTTCACCACGCCTCGCCGGATTTGTCCTCGACGCCTTCGCCGGTTCGGTCGAAGTACCAACCGATCCCGAACTCGATCTGCTCACCGAACGAGAGGGTGAGGTGCTGCGTCTCATCGCCCGCGGCTACGCCTACAAGCAGGTGGCCACCCGGATGAGCATCTCGATTAAGACCGTGGAAACGCACATGACGGCCGTTCTTCGCAAGCTGCAGCTGAGCAATCGCCACGAATTGGCCCGCTGGGCTTCGGACCGCAAGATCGTGTAATCGACGAGCACAGGAACACGGCGGCTGTATCGTCGCTGCTCCACACCACCTAGGGGAGCCCTTGCGACGCACATTGATCCTTATCGGCGTTTTGGCCTTGCTCACGACCGCCTGCGGCGATGACGACGCTACGACGAGCACGGCACCGCCGGCAACGGCCAGCACCGCTGCTCCGGTGACAACGCAGGCGCCGGCCACGACGGTGGCGCCCGCGACCACAGTCGCGCCCCCGATCACGGTTGCGGCAGCCCACCCCGGCTCGCCGTTCGTGTCCCTGGTCACCGACGGGTACCTCTTTGGCTCCGAGAACGGACCGGCTACCAACGACGACCTGCCTTTCGAGCTCGGCTCGATAAACGTCCACTGGTACAAGACCGACGCCTTCGTCGTTGCCGTTTACGACGGACTCGACCCGAACTCCACTGAGTACCTGTGTCCGGGGAACTCGATCCTGACCAACGCCGGGTTCGAACACGTCAGCAACGCGGCCGTTCCGGGCGCCGACTGCTCGAATTCCTTCGGGACCATCGACAGCGTCCCCGGAGTAAGCGGAGGCCAGCTATGCAACGGTTTGGTTTCGTACATCACGATGATCCCGGCCGGCACCGATGGTGAGCTGTTCGGGACCATTGAGATCTACCCGCCTTCTGGTCGCTTCGTCGGAGCAACGGGAACGGTCGTCGTAACCGGGGCAGATCTCCCGGATATCGATCCGGCCTCGCTTAGCTGCTGAGCCCGACCGGATACGGCCTTCCGCCCCTGGCGGGAGCATGGTCTCTCTAGGAAGGTGGACTAGAGCCTTCCGAAGGAGCCACCGTGCGCGCCCTCGTGGTGTACGAGTCGATGTTTCACAACACGCAACGAGTTGCTGAATCAATTGCCTCCGGGCTTCGACCCGAGATGGACGCGATCGTTCTGGAGGTTGGAGTTGCACCGTCACTTGTCGAAACCCCTATCGACCTTCTGGTGTTGGGGGGGCCCACCCAGGCGTTCCGGATGAGCAGACCGGAAACCCGCAAGGGTGCCGCCAAGAAGACAAATTCGGATGTTGTCTCCCAAGGATTGGGGATTCGTGAGTGGATCTCGGCTCAGAAGGGGCACTCGGTCCGAGTCTCGGCGGCGACATTCGACACCAGGTTCAAGATGTCCGTAGGCCTTACCGGTTCGGCCGCACGCAGTGCAGAAAAGAAGCTCCGCAAGGCAGGATTTGCAATGATCGCGTCGGCTGAGAGCTTCTTTGTCGAACACGAGACCGGACCACTTCACCCGGGCGAGGAGGATCGCGCCTTTCAGTGGGGTGAGACGCTCACCGTCAGACTGGTCACCGGGCGCTAGGCCTCAGCCCGACCGCACGATGGCCAGCCCACAGGCGGCGAGCTGGCCGTGGAA
>CAXMOL010000034.1:0-9793 GCA_964194935.1 uncultured Kiloniellaceae bacterium | reverse complement strand
GCCCCGGCGCTTGGGCTGAGGATCAATTGGTTGGGCAAGCACACCATCTTCCGCAAGCCTTTCGGATGGTTCTTTCGCATGCTGGGCGGTATCCCGGTCGATCGGAGGAAGGCTGGAGGCGTTATCGCCCAAAGCGTCGCGGCGTTCGATGCGTCCGACAAGCTGACGCTCGTGATCACCCCCGAGGGAACCAGAAGCAAGCGTGAGTTTTGGAAGGCCGGGTTCTATCGGATTGCGCTGGGCGCCGGGGTCCCGATCCTTCTGGTAGGGGTGGACGGAACCAACCGTACGATCAAGGCCGGACCCGACTTCGTCCCGACCGGAAAGGTCGGCGCCGATATGGATCGAATTCGAGCGTTCTTTGCTGAGTATCAGGGCGTAAAGCCCGATCTAGCAGGCCAGCCCCGGCTCCGTAACGAGGATGACCTCTAGCGGGTTCGGTCGAGGCGCTGGAAGTCTTCCGGAGTGTTGACGTCGATCGGTGCGGCATCTGCGGTGGTGAGGCGGATGACACGGCCGGTGTCGTCTTCGGCCAGGAACTTCCACAGGAGCTTTGTTCCGCCGACGGCGAGAGCTTCGTCGAGTGCCGCCGGCGACAGCAGGAATGGGTGGGCGACCCGGTCGCGGTATTCGGTCACGGCACCCCACGGCTCCTGGTTGCGCCACAGCGCAATCATTTGCTCGATGATGCTCGTCGGCAGGTCTGGCTGATCGCCCATCAGCAGGACGAATCCGTTTGCATCTGAGGCTGCCGCTGCTCCCACTGCCAGCGAGGACATATTGCCCCGGTCGGGGTCGGGATTCCGCACCGCAACTGCTCTCGTGAGGCGAATCGACTCCTCGACCAGATCTGCCGCTGTTCCGGTGACGACGATCACTTGTTCCAGCTGTGAGGCCTCTGCGGAATCGATGACATGTTGCAGGAGTGGCTTGTCGCGGTAGACCATCAGTTGTTTAGGTTCGCCCATGCGCTGGGCGGATCCGGCGGCGAGGATGATGCCAACGATGTGTTCCACCGGGCGAGCCTAAGACGGTGGTGGATAGCCGACCGGAATGCTCAGAGTCCGACGATGTCCTCCGGTTGGACGGGGACCCTGGTCAGCGCCTTTCCGGTGGCAGCGCGAATGGCTGCGACCACGGCAGGAGTCGAACTGATCGTGGGGGATTCGCCCACTCCTTTGGCGCCAAACGGACCCCAGTGATCCGGCTCCTCGATAAGTCTGGAGTCGACGGTCGGGGCGTCGACGAATGTTGGAAGCAGGTAATCGGTAAAGGTCGGGTTGCGGATCACTCCATCGTCGATGACCAACTGCTCCATGATTGCCAGTCCGACTCCTTGCAGGATTCCACCCTCCAGCTGTCCGACGATCGCTTGAGGGTTTAGGGCCGTTCCGACATCTTGGGCTGTGTCGACCTGGAGAACCCGGACCAAACCAAGCTCGGGGTCGACGTCCACGACGGCGCGGTGGGCGGCGACGGCGAATCCGGCATGGACATCACCCTGACCGAACTCGTCTGGCTCCTCCGTTGGAGGATGGCGAAATCGCACCGAGTGTTCGATCGGGCCGTTGCTGCACACATCGGCAAGGCTGACGACCAGTTCGCCGGCGCGGTAGACCCCGGCGCTGTCGAGCTCGTCACCCTCATGTGTATCCAAGACCTCATCCCGCAATGCTGTTGCTGCGGCGTACACCGCCCCACCGGTCATTTGGGTCTGCCGTGACGCTGAAGTGGATCCGGCCGAACCGATCTGGGAAGTGTCGTCCCAGATGACGGCGACCTGCTCGATTCCGAGCACCGTCCTCGCGATCTGCTGACAGATCGTCACCAGTCCTTGGCCTACCTCTATGGCCGCAGTGTGCACTTCGACGCCGGTGGCAATGAGCACCACCCGTGCGTCGGCGTAGTCGTCGAATGCCTCTGAGAACGCCAGGTTCTTCAGCCCGACGGCATACCCGACGCCTCTTCGAACTGCGGAGCGCGGAGTTGTCAGGCCGGTACCACCGGGCAGACGCAGCGGATCATCTCCGGTTTCCTCGGGCGGGAGCGGGATCGACTCCAGGGCTTCGATGACTTCGAGCGTCGGCAGCGATCCCTCTACGATCTGACCCGAAGTCGCCATCCGATCCCCCGCCTTTAGTGCGTTGCGGCGACGCACCTCCAGGGGACTCACTCCCACAGCTTCGGCAATGCGGTCCATCTGACTCTCGTAGGCGAAGCATGTCTGGACGGCCCCAAAGCCGCGCATGGCGCCGGCGGGTGGGTTGTTGGTTCGGACGACTGCCGCATCGACGAAGACGTTGTCGCATCCGTATGGACCGACGGTAAAGAACGCTGCGTTGGCCAGCACCGCCGGGCTGGTGTGGGCGTACGCACCTCCGTCGAGCAGCACTCGGGCCGTGACCTTGGTGAGTCGGCCTTCGGCGTCTGCCTCATGGCGGTACCACATGCGCGCCGGATGTCGCTTTACGTGACCGGCGAACGACTCGGTTCGGTTGTACACCATCTTTATTGGACGTCCGGTGCGCAATGCGAGCAGGGCGATGTGGATGTGCAGGGAGATGTCCTCACGTGCTCCGAAGGCTCCACCGATCCCGGCGGGGTGACACCGCACCTGGTCATCCTCCATCCCCAGGCAGGCGACGATCTGACGGTGGTCGACGTGAACCCACTGTGAAGTGACGTAGAGATCGAGACCGCCCTGTCCGTCAGGGACCGCCAGTCCCGCCTCCGGTCCCAGCGGGGCTTGGTCCTGTGTTGCCGTCTCGTAGAAGCCTTCGATGACAATCGTGCCGGTGGCGTCTGGGTTGCCCCTTCGGATTTCCATCTCCCGGAACAAGTTCCCGTCGGCTGCTGCCCGCTCGGGATCGGTCAACGGGTCCAATGGTTCCCACTCCACTTCGATGGCAGCGGCTGCACGTCGCGCCGTCTCCGGATCGTCCGCGGCCACCACAGCCACCGGTTCCCCCCAGTAGTTGGCCTCGTCGTGACAAAACACGGGTTGGTCCTGGTGTACCTGACCGAAGGTGGCCAGGCCGGGCACATCTTCCTGTGTGAGTACAGCTCGGACACCGGGCATTGCCAAGGCCCGACTCCCGTCGAGGTGTACCAGGCGGGCCCGGGCGTACGGACTGCGCACCGTTGCCCCCCACAACATCCCATCGGCTTCGAGGTCGGAGGCGTAATCGAAGTTGCCAACGACCTTTGGTACCCCGTCGGGGCGAATCACACTCTCGCCGACGCCGCCCCGTACTCGCTGCTTGGTGGTGACGGTCATGCTTGTTCCGCCAACCCCTGCAAAGCGCGCATGATCCCGCCATAACCGGTGCAGCGGCAGATGTTGCCCGACAACGCCTCTCGAATCTCGCCCTCCGTCGGATGGGGATTCTGCTCCAGATAATGGGCGGCGGCGACGGCAAAGCCAGGGGTGCAAAAGCCGCACTGGACGGCGCCCTCGGACAAGAACGCATCCTGCACGGGGTGGAGCTCATCACCGTCGGCGAGGCCCTCGACCGTCGTGATGTCGGCACCGGCGCAGTCACCGATCATGACCAGGCACGAGCAAACCAGAGCTCCGTCGAATACCACTGAGCACGAACCACACTCGCCCTGCTCACAAGCGTTCTTTGATCCCGGCAAATTGAGTTCATCTCGTAGAACCGTGAGCAGGCTTTCCCACCCGGCTGCAGACGTCGTTCTCGGTTCGCCATTGATGGAAAAGGTGATGCTCATGAGCTGAGACACCTTTCGAGCAACCGACTGGCGAGAACCCCCGAGGCGTGCCGGCGGTAGGTCTCGGTGGAGCGGTGGTCGGTGATCGGGCTCACCTCGGATGCCACGATGTGGCCGAACTCGACGATCGCCGCCTCGGAAATCGAAGTCTCTGCGTTGATCATCTCCTCGGCCTGCCGCGCCCGCATCGGGGTGGGCGCCACTGATCCAAGTGCCACTCGGAACCCGTCGTCGGTCCGAGCCACAACGCAGCTGACGGTTGAGATCACCATGGCGTTGCGCATTCCGATCTTTGCGAACTCCTGAGCCTCGGCCCCGGAGCCGCTCAGCACGATTGCGGTGACCATTTCGTCAGACTCCATCGAGGTCTGCTTGACCCCAATGAAGAATTGGTCCCACGGGACGATGCGGCGGCCACGATCTCGCGAGGCCACTTCGATCCCGGCGTCGAGGGCGGCGATCCAGGGAAGGGCGTCGCCGGCGGGACTTGCCGTACCGATGTTTCCGCCGATGGTGCCGGCGGCTCTGATCTGTGGTGATCCGACAGTGCGGGCGGCCTGAGCCAGGGCGACGTGCTCTCCGTGCTCGAGACGATCCCAGGTGACCCCGGCACCGATCCGGTCGTGATCCATCGTCTGGATCTCGGCAACTTGGCGCAATCCGATGACCCTCGTCGGGCGATGATCTGCCAGATTTACCTCGACCATCAGGTCGGTTCCGCCTGCGACGAACTCAGCGTTCGGGTCGTCGGCCTTTGCTGCAACCGCCTCTGCCACGTCCGTGGCGCGCACGAAATCCATCACCTCAAACGGTAGTAGGTGTGTAATTCCGAACAGATCTGACACTCCGACGAGTTGGTGTTCGGGCCGTCGGTAGGATCGGCACCGAAGAGGATCGAGCAGCGACGGGTAGCCACAGAAGATGACCCGTCGACGAGGAAGGATGCCGAGTCGACGATGGCGATGATTCGGGCCTACCACCGGCCCACCACCCTGCAGGAAGCGTTGGATTTGCTGGCGCGTCCCGGCACCGTCCCGCTTGGGGGCGGGACCGTACTCAATGGGCTTCCAGATGATCCCCCTGAAGAGGTCGTCGACCTCCAGGCACTGGAGCTCGACGCGATCTCCCTTGATGGGGCGATGCTGACCTTGGGCGCCATGGCCACATTGCGTGATCTGGTCGATCACGATGCGACCCCGGTGCTGTTGCGCGATCTGGCACGGCGTGAGGCCCCCAACACGATCAGAAACGCTGCGACCATCGGAGGCACCGTCGCAGCAGCAGGCTCAGAGAGCGGCTTCCTGGCGGGTTTGCTGGCATCTTCTGCGGTTGTCGCGATCACCCAAGCGGACGGCACCAAAGAGGTTGCTCTCTCCGACCTCCTTGCCGATCGATTGAATGCCGCGAGCATCATCACATCGGTTCGGGTCGGTCTGGGTGGCAAGGCTGCGTTCGAGTTCACTGCTCGGACCCCGGCGGATATACCGATCGTGTTGGTTGCCGGCACCCGCTCCGAGGAGGGGACGGTCGTCCTCGTCGCCACCGGAGTTGCCCCCGAGCCTGTCGTATTCGACCTGGATCAGGTCGATGCTCTCGAACCCCCTCCCGACTTTCGTGGATCGGCGGATTACCGACGTCATCTGGCCACCGTTTTGGGTGGTCGCGTCGTCGCCAGACTCGAGGCGGCATCGTGAACATCACGTTGGTGATCAACGGAGATTCCCGGTTGCTCGACTGTGCACCCCACGAGTCGCTGATGACGGTGCTCCGCGGGGAGGGCTTCTTTAGCGTTCGTTTTGGTTCGGAGACCGGTGAGACGGGCGCGGCGGCCGTTCTCGTCGACGGTCGATTGGTGTCGAGCGACATCATGCTGGCGGCCCAGGCCGACGGCCATACGGTCGAGACCGTGGAGGGCCTCGCTCCCAGGATGAGCATGCACCCGATTCAGGAGGCGTTTGTCGCCACGGGTGCAATCCAGTCGGGGTATTCCACTCCGGCCATGGTGCTGGCCGCCAAGGAGTTGATCGAGACCAACCCCGATCCGAGCGAGGACGAGATTCGCGATGCGCTGTCCGGAATCCTCGATCGGGAGACCGGCTACCTCCGACCGGTCATCGCGGTGCAACGGGCTGCAGCCGCGCTTCGCGGTGAAACGGTGGACGAGGTGACGACCGAAATCGTTGCCCCGCTCACCTACGACATGGACGGCGCCCGCGATGGCTCCTCGGCTGCCTCTCCGAAGGTGGTGCCGAATCCTGAGGTTCCCGAAATGAACGTGGTGGGAAAGCCGGAACTGAAGGTCGATGCCCTAAAGCTGGTGAAAGGGAACCCGGCCTTCGTAGACGACATAGAGATGCGCCAGATGCTGTTTGCCAAGGTGCTCTACAGCCCCCACGCCCACGCCCGAATCGTGGCGATCGATGATTCCAAGGCCCGCGCTCTTCGGGGCGTAAAGGCCGTTCTGCACCACCAGAACGTTGCCAGAGTCCGCTACGCCTCGGGCGGGCAGAGCTATCCCAACCCTCTGCCGTACGACCAGGTCAGCTTTGACGACAAGGTGCGGTTTGTTGGGGATCGGGTAGCCGCCGTCGCGGCCGAGACGATCGAGATCGCCACCGAAGCGCTTGGGTTGATCGATGTCGAATACGAGGTCCTTCCGGCGGTCTTCGACGAAAACGAGGCAATCGCCGAGGGTGCTCCCATCATCCACGACGAAGACGGCATGGACGGCGCCCACGATCCGTCGCGGAATATCGTTCACCAGATCACGGCGGACGTCGGCGACGTCGATGCCGCTATCGCCAAGGCGCATCGCACCTTCGAGCAGACCTTCCGAGTCCACCAGGTGCAACCGGCTCCGATCGAACCGCACATTGCGATTGCCTACTTCGACAGCGACGAACGGATGGTCATCCGGACCTCGACCCAGGTCCCGTTCCACGTTCGACGGATGGTTGCTCCGCTGCTCGATCTCCCGCTAAAGCAGATTCGGGTGATCAAGCCCCGGATCGGTGGTGGCTTCGGCGCAAAGCAAGAGATGCTGATCGAGGACATCGTCGGTCATCTGGCCATGGCGACCGGTCGACCGGTGCGACTGGAATTGACTCGTGAGGAAGAGTTCGTTTCGAGCCGTACCCGCCACCCGCAGACAATCACCTTTCGCACCGGTGTCGATATCGCGGGGCACCTCGTCGGCCAGGACATGAAGGTCGTTGCCAATACCGGCGCCTATGGCACCCACGGGCTGACGGTGCAGTTGGTGAGCGGCCTGCGCGGCCTGAGTTCCTATCAAGCGTTGAGCAAGCGCTACCGCTGCGATGTCGCCTATACCAACCTTCCGGTGCCTGGCGCCTACCGCGGCTACGGAGCGCCGCAGGCCCTATTCGCGCTCGAATCCCACATGGAGGACATCGCTCACGAGCTGGGTATCGATTCGCTCGAATTCCGCCGCATGAATTGGACGACCGAGGGCGATCCGATCGATGTGGCGGCCCACCTCAGTGAGGGTGAGGCTGACACGAGCTTTGTGCCGGTCGTCACTTCGAGTGGGATAGTCGAGTGTGTCGCCCAGGGCGAGCGTTCGATCGGATGGCATCGGCGACTCGACCCGGATTGGCGACAGCCGCCCGACCGCCCCCATATCCGACGTGGACTCGGTTTTGCGATGTGCATGCACGGAACCGCGATCCCGGGCCTCGACATGGGTGCCGCCAGCATCAAGATCAATGATGACGGGTCGTTCAACCTGCTCGTTGGGGCGACCGACCTTGGGACGGGAGCCGACACGATCCTGGCTCAGATCGCAGCCGAGGTGCTCGGGATACCAATCAGCGACATCCTCGTCTACGCGGCCGACACCGACATGACACCGTTTGATACCGGTGCCTATGCCTCCAGCACCACCTACATCTCCGGGATGGCTGTGAAGCGGGCTGCTGAGGAAGCTGCTCGTCAGATCCGAGCCCGGGCCGCTGTGATGCTCGACGAGAGCACCGGAGCAATCGAGTTGCGTGATCGGCAGGCTTGGTCCACTGACGGTCGATCGGTGACACTCGGTGAAATCGCCCTCTCGACTCTCCACCAGGCACAGCAGCATCAGATAATGGGTGTCGCCTCGTACGTCTCGCCGGAATCACCTCCTCCCTATGCCGCTCAATTCGCCGAGATCGAAGTAGACATCGAGACCGGTCAGGTCACGGTCAAGGCGTTGGTGATGGCGGTCGACTGCGGCGTGGCCATCAATCCGGTTACCGCGGCGGGCCAGGTCGAAGGTGGGATGGTTCAGGCCCTCGGCTACGGACATTGCGAGGAGATGGCCTACGACCCCGACGGGCGCATGGTCAATGCTCAATTCGGGCCATATTGGATCTACCGCTCCGATGAGATGCCGCGCATCGATACCTTCTTGGTGCAGACGATGGAAAAGAGCGGTCCGTTCGGCGCCAAGGCCATCGCCGAAATCCCCAAGGACGGGGTCGCTCCGGCGATCCGCAACGCCATCGCCGATGCCACCGGCGCCAGGCTCGATGCGATCCCCTTTACGCCGCAGCGGGTCTGGCACTCCCTTCAATCGTCGAGTTGAACCGCCATGGCCATTGGAGACGACAGTCAACTGCTGAAGTCGCTGACCGATGCTGTGGCGGCGGGTACGCCGGTCGTGCTGGCGACCGTAGTTGCCACCAAGCGTTCAGTTCCGCGCCACGCCGGGACCAAGATGCTGGTCTACGGCGACGGCAGCTTGCTCGGTACGGTCGGTGGTGGAGCCATGGAATCCCGGGTGATCGACGAGGCGCTCATCGCGTTGCGGACCGGCACATCGAAACTGTTGCAGTACGAGTTGCTCGCACCTGACCGGGGTGACCCCGGTGTCTGTGGTGGCGAGGTACAGATCTACCTGGAGCCATATATGCCCCCTCATACCGTTCTTGTTGTAGGCGCCGGCCATGTCGGTCGAGCCGTCGTCGATCTCGCCCATTGGCTTGGATACCGAACGGTGGTGACGGACGATCGTGAGGATCGGCTCGACGAAGCCACCATGCCGAACGCCGACGTGGTGCTGAGTGGGTCGATAGGTGACGTTCTCGGCGAATACGAGGTCACCGCGGACACCTCGATCGTCGTCGTGTCGCGTGATGTCGACATCGACGTGGCAGCCATCACCGCGGTTGCAGATTCGCCGGCGGGCTACCTGGGGGTCATGGGTAGCACCCGCCGTTGGAAGATGGTTCGGAACCTTCTGATCGAAAGCGGAATCGACGAAAAGGTCTTGGATCGAGTCCAGGTGCCGATCGGAAGCGAAGTCGGAGCCGAGACGGTGGAGGAGATCGCGGTGTCGATCATGAGCGAGGTCATCCGGTCCGTCCGCAGCGACACCGGATGAATTCCCCTGATGCTGTTCGCTGAGCACCTGGTCGTTCTTCGCGGCGGCGGCGACCTGGCCACCGGAGCCGTCCACCACTTGGTGAAAGCCGGGTTTGCAGTGATCGTGCTCGAACTCGAACACCCCCTGGTACTGCGACGTCCTGTTTCGGTCGCCTCCGCGGTGCTGGAAGGCAATGTCACCGTGGAAGGAATCGAGGCTGTCCTGCTCGACTCGGCGGCTGCTGCCGTCGAGGCGGCTCGCACTGGTGTAGCCGCAGTACTGATCAGCCCGGAGTTGCCGGCCTTCGTATCGCCGCCTTCAGTTCTCGTGGACGCCAGGATCGCCAAGCGCAACCTCGATACCCGCATCGACCAGGCTCCTCTTGTGGTTGGTTTGGGACCGGGCTTCAGCGCCGGTCTTGACTGCGATGCGGTTGTGGAGACGATGAGGGGTCACCGTTTGGGCAGGGTGATCTGGGATGGAGCCGCAGCCGACGACACCGGGATTCCCGGCCAGGTGGGCGGCGTCGGAGCGCAACGAGTTGTACGAGCCGCCGGTGATGGCACGGTGAGTTGGACCGTGGAGATCGGCGACATGATCGATGCCGCCCAGCAGATCGGAACGGTCGGTGTAGCCAAGGTGAAGGCGCCGATCGCGGGGGTGGTGCGGGGACTGATCGCACCTGGCCACCAGGCTCAG
>CAXMOL010000033.1:0-48465 GCA_964194935.1 uncultured Kiloniellaceae bacterium | reverse complement strand
GGCGAGGATCTGGCGGCCGCCGTCGGCGTCCCAGATGATCTCGACTCGACGCAACGAGAGCCGTACTCGATCCCTTCGACGCGGCGGCGGCGTACGAGCGCGGCTGTCTACGCGGTGGGTGCCCTCGTTGCCGGCGGCTTGATCGCCGCGGGGCTGCCGCCCGAAATGTTGGTGATTGCCGCCGTCATGGCCCTGGTCGCTGGATGGCATCTGGTGTCTGCTTGGCCGATCGAGGTCCTCGACCCGGAGGCATTGGACAAGGCGAACCAAGCAACCGACTTTTCGGTCGGGCATGCTTCTG
This sequence comes from uncultured Kiloniellaceae bacterium, assembly GCA_964194935.1. Lineage (GTDB taxonomy): Bacteria > Actinomycetota > Acidimicrobiia > Spongiisociales > UBA11373 > JACZWZ01. The sequence goes on along the minus strand of CAXMOL010000033.1, from coordinate 48,164 downwards.
CGGCAGTGGGGTTCGACACCTGGAGAGCGCGACCGATATGGAACGTCCTTGTCTTTGACGCTGCCGAACCGCCTTCGCGACGCGGGTTGGTGCGAGTCGACGCGGTTGACGGTCATGTAGTGGAGATGTACGCCGAGGAGATCAGCAAACCCCAGTAGACGCGCCCGGTTTCTGCGATGCTGCGGTTGAGGCTGGTACGTTCGTGCGGTGTCGACTCCGATCGTTCAGATCTACACGATTCAGACCGTGGCTGAGGCTCGAGCCGTTGCCTCGCTGGGCATCGATCGCGTCGGTGTCACCCCGGCGGCGCGTGGGCTCCCGGGAGAGATTCCTGTACCCCTTGCCGCCAGCATCGTTGACGCCATTCGAGATGACGTCACGGTCAGTGCCTTGAGTGTCGAGAGCGATCCGGACGCGATTGTTGCGATGGTCGAGGCGGTGCGGCCGCATGTCCTGCATCTCTGTGGGCCTCCGGGTGCCGTGTCACCGGAGGCGGTGGCCGCACTGAGGCAGCACCTTGGGGTAATCGAGATCATGCAAGCGATCGCGATGGTGGGGGAGGAGGCCGTCGCGACCGCAATCGCCTACGCCGAGGTCGCCGACAGTCTCATCCTTGACTCGGTATCGCCCGATATCGAGGGCGTTGGCGCCGCAGGGGTTGTCCATGATTGGAACACCAGTCGGAGCATCGTCGAAGCCGTGGATATCCCGGTCATCCTGGCCGGTGGCCTCTCGCCCGAGAACGTCGCCAAAGCGATCGCCGTGGTGGGTCCGTGGGGCGTCGACTCACTCACCCACACCAACCAACCGTTGCCCGGTGGTGGATTCCGCAAGGACCTCGTGGCGGTGGCGGCGTTTGCTGCTGCAGCGCGAGGCGCCGGCAGCTGATGGTCCTCGTAATCGGCGACATAAACGTCGATCTTCATCTGGTGCTCCCGACGACGAGCGACGACCAGGGCGAGCACTCTCATCCGGATGCGGCACTCACCGGTGGCGGGTCGGCCGCCAATGCGGCGGCTGCACTGGCACGGCTGGGAGTAGAGACCCGCTTCATCGGGATGGTCGGCAATGACGCCTACGGAGTCGAGGCTGTGAGTTCTCTGGCGGATGCTGGTGTTGATACTTCGGGGATCCAGACCTCCACCGACGGCATGACGGTGATGGTGCTGGTTGTGGTGCCTGCAGACGGCGAGCGCCTGATCTATGTGTGGCCTCCGCGCGGAGGTGCCCACCTCGATTTGGCTGTCGACATTGCCGACGCCGGAGTCCTCGACGCATCGTGGATTCACGTGTCGGGAATCGCGCTCCGTGGTGAGCCCGCGGCGACGTCGATCTTGGATGCGATGACCGCAGCGCGGTCGGCTGGGGTGCCGGTATCGCTCGACGTAAACCTCCGACTGGAGAACTGGGGTTGGGAGTCGGGGTATCGCGACACGATCTCGGCGGCCATCGAGCGTTCTGACGTTGTCTTCGGGGGAGCCACCGACGAGATCTGCCCATTCATGCGCAGTGATGACCCTCATGCGGCGGTAGCTGAACTGGCTGCTGGGGGCAGCACTGTGGTGGGTCGCCTCGGTGCCGCCGGAGCGATAGCCCACGACGGCGACCGGTCCTACTCGGCCGGCGGGTTTGATGTGGAGGTTGTGGACACTGTCGGTGCCGGCGATGCCTTCGATGCCGGCTTTATTTCCGCTCGACTGCGTGGGGAGTCAATGGATCGTGCGCTCCGATATGCCAATGGCGTTGCCGCCCTGGCAATCGGTCGACAAGGCGCACGGTCAACCCCGAGCCACGACGACGTGATGCGGATCGTCGACGGGGCCTAGAGAACGTACCTCTCGCCGTCTGCATCCCCCACTTCGAGAGCTAGGACCAATCCAGGCTCGCGGACCCACCGTTCCAGCAACGCCATCGCTTGGATGTTGCAGCCGGCGAGAAAGACCTGCCACGGCTCGCCGTCGTGGGCCTTGCCGGTATCGACCGCCATCCCCGGCACAGAACGGACGAATCCCCCTTCAAGTCGAAAGCCTTCGATCGACACGACGGCCAGATCGAGACTCTCACAGCGACGCGTGATTTGAGCAGCCACCTCGGTGGGGTAGAACCCCTCATCCTCATCGCCGCGATGTTCGGCGAGACCATCGAACTCGGTGGCGAGACGATCAACCGAATGCTCGCCGTCTTCGTCTTTGTCTACTTCTTCGAGCAATACGGATGTGCCTTGGGGCAACAGCATCGCGCTGGCGATGTCGAGAGTCGTCTGCAGATCTGAGACATCGAAAGCCCAGGCGTCACCGTCTCGATCGGGGGCGAACTCGGTGTAAAGGACCTCACCGTCGAGGTAGACGATTCCGACCACCCGGTCTTCTTCGACGAGTTCGACCACCGCGCCGTCCCACTCGTCGCTTGTCGCCTCGCGGGCATGCAAATCGGACATGAGCCGGCGCTAGGCCTTGGTCGGGTAGTCCCTTGGCCCGTACCCGGTGTAGATCTGGCGAGGTCGTCCGATTCGAGTATCGGGATCCTCGCTCATCTCTTTCCATTGAGCGATCCAGCCGGGAAGGCGGCCGATGGCGAACAGGACGGTGAACATCCTGCCGGGGAATCCCAGTGCTCTGTAGACGAGGCCGGCGTAGAAGTCGACATTGGGATAGAGATCCCGCTCGATGAAGTAGTCGTCCGAAAGGGCCGTCTCTTCCAGCTTTCGAGCGATGTCGAGCAGGGGGTCATCGCCGCCCATGCGCTCCATCACCTCGTGTGCGAAGTCCTTGAGAATCCGCGCCCGGGGATCGAAGCTCTTGTAGACGCGGTGGCCAAAGCCCCACAGCCGGAAGGGATCGTCGCTGTCTTTGGCTCTTTCGACGTATTTGGCATAGTCGCGGCCGTCTTCGTTGATCTGGCTGAGCATCTCGACGACGCGTTGGTTGGCGCCACCATGCAGCGGTCCCCACAGGGCACTCATGCCTGAGGCCACCGAGGTAAAGAGGTTGGCTTGGCTGGATCCCACGAGTCGGACAGTCGATGTCGAGCAGTTCTGACTGTGGTCGGCGTGGAGAATCAGCAATACGTCGAGTGCCTTGGCGACTATCGGGTCGACCTCATAGTCCTGCACCGGAAGCGCGAACATCATGTGAAGGAAATTCTCGGTGTAGCCGAGATCATTGCGGGGGTAGATGTAGGGCTGCCCGATGGACTTCTTGTAGGCCAAGGCGGCGACCGTCGGCAGCTTGGCGACGAGCCGCAGTGCGGACTGCTCTACCGCGTAGGGGTCTGTCGGATTGTGGAAATCCGGATAGAAGGTGGCCATGGCGTTGGTCGCCGACGACAGGATCGCCATCGGGTGAGCACTCTTGGGGAAGGCGTCGAAGAGTCGTTTCATCTCCTCATTCAGCAACGTGTGATTGGAGATAATGCCGGTGTACTCCTCCAGCGCTTGGGCGGAGGGAAGTTCGCCATGGAACAACAGATAGGAGACCTCGAGGAACGTCGCATTGGCGGCGAGTTGCTCGATCGGATATCCCCGGTAGCTCAGTTCTCCCTCTACGCCGTTCACGGAGGAGACGGCCGAGCGGGTGGCGGCTGTATTGGCGAAGCCGTAGTCGAGATTGACCATGCCGGTTGTGCTGCGCAGGGTGCTGACGTCGATGCCGTCGTTGCCGTCGTTGCCTGCGACTACCGGGAACTCGAGTTCGCCGCCGTCGTACGTGAGTTTCGCGGTTCGGTCGCTCATCGTGTTATCAATCCTCCGTCAGTCGTTGTCGGCTTGTGCAGCTTCGATGACCTTCTTGGCTTCTTGTGGTGGAGTCTCCTCGTAATGGTCGAGCTCCATTTCGAAGCTTCCGCGGCCGTGCGTTATGGACCGCAGATCGATCGAATACCTTTGCATCTCGGCGAGCGGGACTTCGGCCTCGACGATGCGCAGACCACCATCGGAGTCCATGCCCAGAACCTTGCCCCGTTTTGAGTTGAGGTCGCCGATGACGTCGCCCATCAGGTCCTCCGGAACCCGAACGGTGACCCGCATGATCGGCTCCAGCAGAGTGACCTTCATCTTGGGGACGGCCTGGCGCACGGCCATGATCCCGGCCATCTTGAACGACATCTCGTCTGAGTCGACAGCGTGGTATTTGCCGTCGTAGACGCGGGCCTTCACATCGACGACGGGGTATCCAGCCGCCAGCCCGCGCTGCAGTGCTTCTTGGATCCCCTTGTCCACCGCCGGGATGTACTGGCGTGGGATCGAACCACCCTTGACCTCGTTTATGAACTCGTAGCCACCGCCGGCGATGTTTGGTTCAAACTTTACGAACGCGACGCCGAATTGGCCTCGGCCGCCGGATTGCTTCTTGTGCTTGCCTTCGACGTCGGCTCGACCCTTGATCGTCTCCCGGTATGGGATCTTGGGTAGTGCCGTGTCGACCTCGACGCCGTGGCGGGAGGCGAGGCGGGCGATCGCTACCTCGAGGTGAGCATCACCCAGACCGGAGAGGACCGTTTCGTTGGTTGCGGAGTTGCGTTGAACGCCAAGAGTGGGATCGTCTTCGGCGCTCCGGGCTAGAGCGGTCGAGAGCTTTTCTTCGTCGTGTTGTGTCTTGGGGAAAACCGCGTACGACATAGTGGGTTTGGGCATTCGCATCGGCTCGATCGTCACCCCGATGCCCGGTGTGGTCAGCGTGTCACCGGCGAGAGTCGTCTCCAGTTTGGAGACCGCCGCAATGTCGCCTGCGGCCACTTCTTTCAGCTCTTCGTGGTCCTTGCCGCGCATGGAAAACACGTTGTGCATTCGCCCTTTGGCATTGACCCTCGGGTTGTAAAGCTCGACATCAATGTCGATGGAGCCGCGGAAGACCCTAAAGAGCGAGATCTTGCCTACGTATGGGTCCGACATCGTCTTGAAGACGTAGGCGACGACGCCCGAATCCGGCAGCTCATCGCCCTGAGCGAGTGGAGGGGCGGGCCGCTCCGACGGGCGAGGCCCGTAGTCGACGATGAATTGGGCGAGCCGATCGATCCCGATCAATTCGGTAGCTGACCCGCACAGCACGGGGAAGGCGGTACGGGCGACCATTCCGGCATGCATCCCGGCGATGAGCGCGTCGCCCGACGGTTCGACGCCTTCGAAGTACTTCTCGAGCATTTGGTCGTCGGTCTCGACCACCGCTTCAACGAGGCCGGTGTGGAGTGCCTCGACTTCTGCCTGGACCGAGTCGGGAACTGGTCCTTCTGTGGCCTTGGGGCCACCTGTATAGGTATACGCCTTGCCGCCAACGAGGTTGGCAACCCCGGACAGATTCTCTTCAGATCCGATCGGGACCTGCAATGGAGCGATGGCGGTTCCGAAGATCTCTTTCATCTCGTCGACAGTGCGGGAGAACGAGGCCCGTTCCCTATCCAGTTTGTTTACAAATACTGCTCTGGCAATGCCTTCCTCACCGGCCATCCGCCAGGCCGCTTCGGTTTGGACTTCCACTCCGTCAACACCGGAAACCACGAAGACGGCAAGATCTGCGGCGCGGAGTGCAGCGTGCATGTCACCGGTGAAGTCGCTGAGACCCGGGGTGTCGATGAGGTTGATCTTGTGGCCGCTCCATCCGAAGGGAGCCATGGCCAAGCCGACCGATGATCCTCTGGCGATTTCCTCAGGCTCGAAGTCGGTGACGGTATTGCCGTCCTCGACTACTCCGGCCCGGGTGGTGACCCCGGCAGTAAAGAGCAGCGCCTCGGCAAGTGCCGTCTTGCCGCTGCCACTGTGGCCGACGAGGACCACGTTGCGAATCTGATCCGACCCCATCAATCCTCCGGTAGTGGGCGGTGAAGTCTAGTGAGCGATATGGGGCGGAAAACCGTGTGGTACCTTGCGTTCCCTCACGTCTTATGCTCGATCTCAGAGCCCGTAAGCGGGTCTCCAAACTTGCGGATCCGGTAGCCAGGTTGGCGGCCAGAATCGGCTTCGGTCCCACGGCGATCACGCTCGTCGGGTTTTTCCTCTCGGTGCAGGGAGCCGTGCTGATTGGTCTCGGCTATCTCACTCTCGGCGCTACCAGTCTCGGGGTCGGCGCCGTGCTCGACATCCTCGATGGGGTCGTGGCCCGACTCACCGGAGCTGAGTCGCGGCGAGGCGCATTGCTCGATACCTTTACAGACAGGCTCGGCGAGGTTGCCGCGTGGACCGGACTCGCCTATTACCTGGGAGAGAAGACCGAAGCGACCCTGGTCACGCTCTCGTTGATTGCAGCGTGCGGTTCGTTGCTCGTTCCATTTCTGCGTGCCAAGGCAGAAGAGTTGGGGGTAGACGGTAAGGGCGGCCTCATGGGCCGTGCCGAGCGTCTTCTGGTCCTTGTGTTCGGTGTCGGGTTGGAGGGCTTCGGACTTCACACGCTCGAGCCGATGATCTGGATCTTTGCGGTCGTCGTGTGGTTCACCGTATTGCAGCGGTTCGTCCGCACCTGGAAGCAACTCAACGAGTGAAGGGCGCCCTCGGGTACCTCGGCTACCGGTTGTTCTCGGGAGTGTTCGGGCTGCTACCTGAGCCTGTGATGCGCCGGGTCGGCTACGGCCTGGGCTGGCTGATTTCGTTTACGGCGCGGGATCGATTTGCAATGGCTGTAAGGCATCAGCGCCGGATCCAGCCCGATGGCACCGACGCCAGGCGTGCCGCCCGGCGGGCGTTCGGCTTCTACGGGCGGTATTGGGCCGAGACTTTCTGGGTTCGTCCTCGGCGTCGTGCGGCCATCCTGCGCCGGGCCCACATAGACGGCCTCGAGCATCTCCATGCAGCGCTTGAAAGTGGTCGCGGAGTGGTTGTTGCTTTGCCTCACATCGGGAACTGGGAAGTGGCCGGCCTGCGTGCCTCAGCCGAAGACGCCCGCGTACTGGCGGTAGCAGAGGACCTGGGGAATAAGCGGATCGTCGACTGGTTCGTCAATCAGCGCAACATGATGGAGATCGACATCGTCATTGCCCGCAAGGGCTCGCATGTGACCAGGCAATTGCTGACGAGGCTCAAGGACGGCGGGATTGTTGCCCTCTTGTGTGACCGGGATATAGCCGGGGGAGGCATCGAGGTCGACTTCTTTGGTGAGCAAACCACGCTCCCGGCCGGCCCGGCATCGCTCGCCGACAGGACGGGAGCGGTCCTGCTCGCGGCTGCGACCTATTTCGGCTCCGGATCGCAGTACGCATTCCGGGTGGAGGCACCTTTGGAGGTGGCAACTGGGGGTACGGCCAAGGAGAGAGTCAAGGCCACGACCCAGACGATCGCAGGGGCGCTGGAAAAACTCATCCGGCGTCATCCCGAACAGTGGCATCTTGTCCAACCCAATTGGCCGAGTGACCGATCGTGAAAATCGCCGTCGTGTGTCCGTATGCGTTCGATGCCCACGGTGGGGTGCAGGATCAAGCGGCCCGCATCGTGGATTGGTTGCGCCGGGACGGCCATGAGGCATGGGCGGTCGCTCCCGGGTCGGGTGGACCCGAGGGCACCAGACACGTTGGGGGCTTCGTGTCGGTACGGGCCAATCGTTCCAAGGCTCCGATCGCGCTCAATCCGATGGTCATCCGCAGAGTTGCGGCTGCAGTAGCCGACGCCGATGTGGTTCACATCCACGAGCCGTTCATGCCGATGGTCTCGCTGGGCGCGTTGTTGGCTGATACTCCGCCAAAGGTAGGCACCTTCCATGCCGATCCGGGACGGATCACCCGCGGGCTTTATCGAGGAGGGTCATGGGTGCTGCGTCGATGGGGTCGTCGGCTGGCGGCTGTGACCGCCGTAAGCCAGGTCGCGGCTCAGGCTCTGGGGTCGATCGTGGAGCCGGCGATAGTTCCCAATGGAATAGATCTTGCCCCGTACTCCAGTGGCATCCCTCGGGTCCCGGGCAGGGTGTTGTTCATCGGTCGCGATGACCGTCGCAAGGGGCTTGACGTCCTGCTGGAGGCGTGGCCGCGGGTCCACAGTCAGGCACCCGAGGCGACCCTGCACATCATCGGGGTGGAGCGGCCCGACGCAGGAGATGGGGTCTCTTACCTGGGCCGGGTGTCAGAGGACCGCAAGCGTGATGAGCTGGGCGCGGCAGAGGTGCTTGCGGCACCCAATCGCGGTGGAGAGAGTTTCGGCATCGTCGTCCTCGAAGGACTCGCTGCAGGATGCGCAGTGGTGGCGAGCGACCTCGCCGCCTTCCGTGCGGTTGCCGGTGACGCTGCTGCCTATGTGGCAATCGGGAATTCGGATGCCTTGGCGGTGCAAATCGGGATCGTCCTCGAATCAGTCACGATTCGCGCAGAGATGGCCGCCGCTGGCGTCGGCCGGGTGCAACCGTTCGGCGGCGAGGCAGTGCTTGCGGGGTATTTGGCGGCTTACGAGGCAGCTCGTTTCGAGGTCTGACAGCTGCCGCTGCCCGGTACAGTGGGAGGACTGACGAAGGAGTCAATGTGGATCAGGGCACCGATCGCGTCAAGCGGGGTCTCGCCGAGATGCTCAAAGGTGGCGTGATTATGGATGTCACCGACGCCGACCAGGCCAAGATCGCCGAGGAGGCCGGGGCAGTCTCAGTCATGGCCCTCGAACGCGTACCTGCTGACATCAGAAAAGATGGTGGTGTTGCCCGGATGGCCGATCCGACCAGGGTCGAGGAGATCATCGCTGCCGTCTCGATTCCGGTAATGGCCAAGGCGAGGATCGGGCACTTCGTGGAGGCCCAGGTGTTGCAGACTCTTGGCGTCGACTACATCGACGAGTCTGAGGTGCTTACTCCCGCCGATGAGGCCTATCACATCGATAAGTGGAAGTTCACCGTCCCCTTCGTGTGTGGCGCTCGCAACTTGGGTGAGGCTCTTCGTCGCCTTGGTGAAGGCGCCGCCATGATCAGGACCAAGGGCGAACCGGGTACGGGCAATATTGTCGAAGCGGTCCGGCACATGCGGACCATGAACGATGGCATCAGAAGGCTGGGGACACTCGATGCCGAGCAGTTGATGTCCGAGGCCCGCGACCTGGGTGCTCCCTATGACCTGATCAAGGAAGTCGCTGAGACCGGGAGATTGCCTGTCGTCAACTTTGCCGCCGGTGGGATAGCCACGCCGTCCGACGCCGCCTTGATGATGCAACTCGGTTGCGACGGGGTCTTTGTCGGTTCGGGAGTATTCAAATCAGGCGACCCGGCACAGCGGGCCCGGGCGATTGTGGAAGCCGTGACCTACTTCGAGGATCCGCAGATTGTGGCCAAGGTCTCGCGGGGGCTGGGCGAGGCCATGGTGGGCATCGAAATCGATAAGTTGCCCGCCGAAGAGCGGATGCAAGAACGGGGCTGGTGACCTAGTTGCTCGTCGGAGTCCTTGCCCTCCAGGGAGACTTCCGCGAGCACGCCGCGACACTCGAGCGCCTCGGAGCAGAGACTTCGCTGGTGCGCACCGCGGCTGATCTGGATGCCGTAGACGCCCTTGTGATCCCGGGCGGGGAGTCGACGGCTATCGGCAAACTGGCGGATTGGAACGGACTTGTTGAACCGTTGCGGGAGCGCATCAAGTCCGGCATGCCGACATTGGGGACATGCGCCGGGATGATCTTTTTGGCCGAAGCAACCGCAGATGGGATGAGCCAGGTGCAGCTTGGTGTCCTCGACGTGGTGGTGCGCCGCAACGCCTTTGGACGTCAAGTCGACTCGTTCGAAGCCGAAATCGCGGTCGACGGCCTGAGCGATCCGATCCACGCTGTGTTCATCAGGGCACCATGGATAGAGAAGGTGGGGCAGTCGGTCGATGTCCTGGCCGAGATCGATGGCCATCCGGTCGTGGTCCGTCAGGATTCGATCATCGCCACGAGCTTCCACCCGGAACTGACCGGAGATGGTCGACTTCATACACTGTTTCTCGACATGATCGGGGAGGACTGATGTCCGGGCACTCGAAGTGGTCGTCGATAAAGCACAAGAAAGCCGCCAAGGATCAAAAGCGCGGCAAGGCGTTCGGGAAGCTGGCCAGATTCATCGAGGTCGCTGCCCGCGACGGTGGCGGCGATCCGGACATGAACGCCTCGCTGGCTGTGGCGGTTCAGAAGGCCAAGGATGGCTCGATGCCCAACGACAACATCGAGCGGGCGATAAAGCGCGGAATGGGCGATATCGAAGGCGCCGACTATCAAGAGAGTTGGTACGAGGGTTATGCGCCTGGGGGGGTAGCGCTCTACGTGCAGATCCTCACCGACAACCGCAACCGGGCGGCATCGGATGTGCGGACGGCCTTTTCGAGAAACGGTGGCAGCCTGGGAGAACCCGGTTCGGTTGCCTATCTATTCGAGCAGAAGGGCTACATCCTGGTGACCGGGGCAGAAGACGATGTTTTGTTGGTCGCGCTCGAGGCTGGGGCCGAGGACGTGCGTACGTCGGGACAGCAGTTCGAGATCATCAGCGCCCCCACCGACTTCGGGGCTGTGCGGCAGGCCATCGACGGTGCGGGAATCCAAATCGACACAGCGGAGGTGACACAGTTGCCGTCGATAGCTGTGGCGTTGACCGAGGAGACGGCACGCCAGGTGCTGCGTCTGGTCGATGCACTCGAGGATCTCGATGACGTGCAAAGCGTCTTTGGGAACTTCGAGATCAGCGACGAGGTGTTTGCAGCCGTCGCCGGCTGAGCGTTTCTGTTTCCTGTTTCCTGTCTCCAGCAAGACCTACGCGTATGTTCGGGCAACGGACGACGGGCAAGTCTCTTGTCAATGAGTGTCTCAGGGATCCCTCGCCGATTAACCTGATCGAACACATGTTTGTTCTCGGCATCGACCCCGGCCTGTCCGTCACCGGGTACGGAATCATCGAAGCGACCGGCAGGACGATGCGGGCCGTGACTGCCGGTGTGATCCGAACCAGTCCCGAGAACTCGATTGCGGATCGCCTCAGCGAGTTGGCGGACGACCTCGACGCCGTGATTGAGGAGTTTGCTCCTGATGAGGCGGCTATCGAAGAGGTCTTCGTAAACCGCAACGTGCAAACCGCGATGTCCGTGGGTCGGGCCTCGGGAGTGGCGATCGTCGCTGTGGCGCGCTCCGGCATCTCGATTGCCGAATACACGCCATCGGCGGTAAAGCTCGCCGTGACCGGTTCCGGCGGCGCGGACAAGCGCCAGGTGCAGAAGATGGTCGCCCGGCGGCTCGGGCTTGAGACTTCTCCGGGTCCGGCAGACGCCTCCGATGCACTTGGCGTCGCCATTTGCCATGCCCAGTCGTCACGGTTGGTGCGAATGGCTGGGGAAGGGCGACGATGATCGGCCGGGTCCGCGGCACGTTGGTCGATCGGTCCACCGAAGTGGCGCTCGTCGACGTCGCCGGAGTCGGATATCAGGTGATGATGTCGCCCCAGGACCTGTTTGCCTTGCCATCAATCGGACAAGAGGTAGTCGTCCACACCCACCTGCACGTTCGTGAGGATCAATTGGCGCTGTATGGCTTCGTCGATCCTGAGAGTCGCGACATGTTCATCGTGTTGCTGGGTGCGAGCGGTGTCGGACCCAAGCTTGCACTGGCGATGCTTGCCACTCTCGAGGCCAACGAATTGCGTTCGGCCGTGCTCACAGACGATGTGGCCGCGTTGACGGCAGTCCCGGGGATCGGAACGAGGACCGCGCAGAAGTTGGTGCTCGATCTTCGGGCGCGACTCGATCTTCCCGATGGCGCGCTGCCTCCATCGGACTCCGCCCTGTCGTCGGTGCGTGATGCACTCGAGGGTCTTGGCTACGTGTCCCAGGAAATCCGTGAAGCAATCTCTGGGTTGGACGCGGCAGCACCGGTTGAAGAACTGTTGCGCACGGCTCTGCAACGGTTGGGCCGGCCATGAGAGAAGAGGGAATCCTCACCGGCGATCCGACACCCGAAGAGGAAATCATTGATGCCGGCTTGAGACCGCAGAGCCTCGACGAGTTCGTCGGTCAGAGTGAGCTCAAGGAGCGACTCGGAATCTTGGTCGAAGCGGCGCGGGGGAGAGCTGAGCCGGTTGATCATGTCCTGTTCAGCGGACCCCCGGGACTGGGCAAGACCACTTTGGCGGCGATTCTGGCCCGCGAGATGGGCGCTCACCTCAGAGCAACATCGGGCCCGGCCCTGGAGCGAGCAGGCGACCTCGCTGCGATCCTCAGCAACATCGAAGCGGGCGATGTCATGTTCATCGACGAAGTGCATCGGCTTCCCCGCGCCGTCGAAGAGATTCTTTACACCGCAATGGAGGACTTCCAACTCGACATTGTGATCGGCAAGGGAGCAGGTGCGCACTCGATCCGACTGGATCTTCCGGCCTTCACTCTTGTCGGTGCCACCACTCGCGTGGGAAGGGTCTCGGCTCCGCTGCGGGATCGATTCGGGTACGTCGCCCGCATCGACTTCTACCGACCCGAGGAGCTTGACGAGATAGTTAAGCGGTCCGCCAGGCTGATGGAGATCGATGTGGAGCCCGCCGGCGCCGAAATCATCGCCGGGCGAAGTCGCGGCACTCCGCGTATTGCCAACCGGTTGTTGCGGCGGGTGCGCGACTACGCCGATGTGCGCCGAGACGGCGTGGTCGACGGTCCTACCGCCGAGAAAGCGCTCGAGGTGTTCGAGGTGGACGAGGCCGGCCTCGATCGGGTGGATAGAGCGATCCTCGAAGCGGTGGTGATGAAGTTCGACGGAGGGCCTGTCGGCCTCTCGACGCTGGCGATATCGGTCTCAGAAGAACAGCAGACGGTCGAGGATGCCTACGAGCCTTTCCTCATCCAGACCGGCTTCTTACAGCGCACGCCGCGCGGGCGCGTGGCGACCGCACTGGCCTATCGCCATCTTGGAATGGACGTCCCGTCCGCCATCGAGCAGGGAAAGCTTCTGTAGGAGTCTTGGGTGAAACCACTCCCCCCTCTGGGGGGAGTCAACGGTAGAACGGGGCGCCGCCGGAGGCGGCACATCCATGCGGAGGCGTTCGGGGCCGGGTAGGCCCCGAACGGTGGAGCCCGCAACGCAGGCCGTTGGTGGGGGGAAGGACTCCCGACTCAAGACTTTCCAGTGGATACTGGTGCCCAACATGACCGCCACGTCCGAGTACCACTACGACCTTCCCGAGGCCGCGGTCGCCCAAGAAGCGCTCGAGCCGCGACATGCCGCCCGGCTGCTCGACACCCGCACCATGACCGATCACCGGTTTCTCGACCTCCCCGGACTGCTGGAGCCGGGTGACCTGGTCGTCGTAAACCGCACCCGGGTACGGAAGGCGCGACTTGCTGCCCACAGGCCGACAGGAGGCGCAGTCGAGGTGCTGCTGTTGCGAGGCGTTGAAGGCGATCGCTGGGAGGCAATCGCCAAGCCGACACGCCGGCTGCGTGCCGGCTCGGAGCTTCTGTTTGGTGATCTAACGGGGCGGTTGGTTGCTGATCCGGTCGGAGGCCGCATCGTATTGGAGGCTGACGGTGATCTGGGGCTACTCGCCGAATCTTCTGGGGAGATTCCACTGCCTCCCTATTTCACCGGCAAGCTTGACGACCCCGACAGGTATCAGACGATGTTTGCCGATCAAACAGGGTCGGCTGCGGCGCCGACTGCAGGGCTTCACTTCACCGAAGAGGTGACGGCCGGGCTTGCACGACGCCAGATAGCGATCGAGCGAATCGAATTGGAGGTGGGACTCGATACCTTCCAGCCGATTACCGCGGCGAGCCTTGATGACCACAAGATGCATTCGGAGCGGATCGAGGTCAAACGCGCGACCCTTGAGCGGATCGAGGCCACCCGCCGCGACGGTGGCCGGGTGGTCGCCATAGGCACCACCGTCGTCCGCGCTTTGGAAAGCGCCGCAGCGACCGGGGAGCTGGTCCCGACTTCGGGCCCGACCGATCTGTTCATCCGCCCCGGTTTTCAGTTTCGAGTGGTGGATCTCGTGGTGACCAACTTTCACGTTCCGGGCTCGACGCTGGTCGTCCTCATCGCAGCAATGCTTGGGGAACGCTGGCGGGAGATCTATGCGGAGGCACTGGACAGAGGCTTTCGGTTTCTCTCTTTTGGTGACGCCATGTTGATCGAGGTGACGCGATGACGGCAGTCCATTTCGAGCCGGGTGAGGTGGAAGGTTCGGCTCGGACCGGTGTGCTCCACACGCCACACGGTGATGTTGCGACGCCAGCTTTCATGCCGGTCGGCACCAGGGGCACTGTGCGCAACGTGGGAGTCGACGACCTCGCTGCGGTCGGTTCCCGGATGGTGCTCGCCAATACCTATCACCTGATGTTGCGGCCGGGTGCTGAGGTAGTGGCGTCTCTCGGTGGGTTGCATGGATTTTCGGGCTGGGACGGTCCGATGCTCACCGACTCGGGTGGGTTTCAGATCTTCTCGCTCGATCCGGTGCTCGATGAGAAGGGTGTCACCTTCGCCTCGACGTATGACGGATCTGCCGTCGAGTTGACACCTGAAGATGCAGTTGCAGTCCAGGAGTTATTGGGAGCCGATGTCGCGATGGTTCTCGATCATCTTGTTGGCCTGCCGGCTGATCGTGCGGTGGTTCGTGATGCCATGGAGCGCACCCTGCGATGGTCGGAGCGTGCACAACAGGCACATTCTCGCTCCGACCAGCAGCTGTTCGGCATAATCCAGGGGGGTACGGATCCGGAGCTACGAGCCGAAAGCGCCAACCGGACGGCGGCTTTGGGATTCGGCGGTTTCGGGATCGGCGGACTCAGCGTCGGGGAGTCGGCCGAGGATCGGGCGACGGCGCTCGACGCCACGATTCCAGAACTCCCCGCCGATGCTGTTCGCTATGTGATGGGCCTTGGTGACACCGAAGGAGTTCTCGACGCCGTCGAGCGGGGTTGCGACCTGTTCGACTGTGTCTTGCCCACTCGGTTGGCCAGACACGGCAAGGTTCTGTCTCGACTCGGGGACTACTCAATCCGCCGCGCAGAGTTCGCCGAGGACCTCGATCCGATCGACCCGGAATGTGGGTGTTTTACGTGTACTACGCATTCCCGCGGATATTTACGCCATCTCAGGGTTGTCGACGAGCTATTGGGGCACCGTTTGCTCAGTATTCACAACCTGTTCTACACCCACCAGGTGCTCGCCGAAGCCCGCCGGGCGATCGGCGACGGTCGGTTCAAAGCCTTTCGTACGCAGTTGGCGGAGTCGCGGGCTTCGCGCACCGTTTGAGCGACGCTACGATGCCCTCGTCCCGGTCCTAGGGTGACCGGGGCGTTTCGCGCACCAACGTCGGCGCGGCCCTCGGAGGTCAAATGCTCACTTCGTTCCAACTTCTCGCTTACCAAGCCGAGAGCGAGCCTGCGGCAGGCTCTGCATGGCAGGTGCTGCTCGTGTATGCCGTGGTCATTGGGGCACTCTTTTACTTCTTGATGATCAGGCCGCAGCGCAACCGGATGCGCCGACATCAGAATCTGGTGGGCACGCTCGATATCGGCGACCAGGTGACCACGATCGGCGGCATCTATGGCACGATCGAGCACATGGATGAGGAGTCTGCCGTGCTCCAAATCGAGGGTGGCGGGCGGATTCGTGTCGCCCGGCGGGCTCTCGCAGGAAAGGTCGGCGAGTAGGTCAGATGTCACGACGGTCCGCCCTTATCTCGCTACTGATCACACTCGCGGTGGCGTGGGGATCGTTGGCTTTGACCCAAGCCTCCGGGACCGTTCCCCTCCTCGGTCTTGATCTCCAGGGTGGCTTTAGCGTCGTGCTCGAAGCTCCAGCGGATGTAGCCCCCGAAGTACTCGAAAAGGCCGTCGAGATCATGCGCCGTCGCATCGAAGCGTTGGGCAATGTTCAGGAGCCCGAAATCGCTGTGCTCGGAGCAAACCAGATCGAGGTCCAGTTGCCTGGTGTGACCGATCGCGAGCGAGCACTGGCCGCGGTGGGCCGCACCGGTCAACTCGAGTTCCGGCCGGTGCTGACGGTAAGTCCGATTGCCGGAGTCAGTCCGGTGTTTACGAACGATCCGGCCTTTTCGATCCCCGGAGAGGTTCTGGATCTGGAGGACGAGTCGGAAACGCCGATCCTAGATTTCTCGACGACGACGGTCGCCGTAGAAGAGACCACTACGACGATTGGGGCGCCGGTCACGACGATCGCCGGTGAGTCGTCGACCACGACTATTGGCGACGAATCTTCGACGACGACCGTTGTCGGCGACACCACCAGCACCACGATCTTCGACCCCAGGGCGGGAGTGGTGCTCCCGGACGGATTGACATGGTGCGATGAGGATGATTCGCCGGGTTGTGTCGATCCCGAAACCGGATTGAGCGTGGACCCCGGTCCCAATCAACAGGCCTTCCTCGCCACGGACCTCGCTACCGGCGGAGGCATCATCTATTACGTCGACGCTGCCGCCGTGGTGGGTGGCGACCTCGAAGGCGCCCAGGCACAGTTCCAGGGGACCGGTGGCACAGGCCAGCACGGCGCCGTCACCGGCGAGTGGGTGGTCGTGCTCGACTTCAGCGGTGAGGGGGGCGACAAGTTCGCCGACACCACCAAACTGCTGGCGTCCTATCCCATCGGAGATTTCCGGCGTCAATTCGCCATCGTGCTGGATGGGACCGTCCAGTCGGCGCCAGGGGTGGCGAACACGGTCGATCCCAATGTCGGAATCACCGGGGGTTCGGCGGTAATCACCTTGGGAGCCGCCCAAGACCAGCAGGCGGAAGCCCAAGAGTTGTCAGTCATCCTCCGCTATGGCTCATTGCCGGTGGCATTCGAACAGGCGAGCGTTCAATCGGTGTCGGCGACGCTCGGATCGGATTCGCTTCGCGCCGGTCTCGTTGCCGGGATCGGGGGATTGCTGCTGGTAGCGGTTGCGATGATCCTCTACTACCGAGCACTCGGACTCGTGAACGTGATTGGCCTCACGGTGTTCGGCAGCCTGATGATGGTCATCTACTCCGTGCTGGGAGCGTGGCAAGGAGTCACTTTGACGTTGGCCGGTGTCGCCGGCGTGATCGTTTCGGTAGGGATCACGTCCGATTCATACATCGTGTATTTCGAGCGGATAAAGGAAGAAGTGCACAAGGGCCGGTCGATGAGGTCGGCCATCGATCACGCCTTCCAGCGCTCCTTCCGTACGATCTTGACGGCCGACACGGTGTCGTTCTTCGCTGCAGTTCTGCTGTTCTTCCTCGCCGTGGGTTCGGTAAAGGGGTTTGCCCTGGCTTTGGGACTGGCGACGGTGCTTGACGTGTTGATCGCGGTCGTATTCACCAAGCCGGCCGTCGCCCTGGTGGCACGCTCGAGGTTTGGTGAAGGCGGCTCGCTCAGCATCCGGGGTGCCACCGGCGTCCCGATGGAGGAATCGGTATGAGCACCTTCGGCCGGTTGTATCGCGGCGAGACCCGTATCGACTTCGTCGGCAATCGGCGCCGGGGGTTCACCTTCTCGTCGGTTGTTCTCGGAGCATCGCTGATAAGCATGTTCTTCTTCGGCTTCAATGTCGGGGTCGACTTCGAGGGCGGCACGGTCATCGAAATGGAGAATCCGGCCGGTGCCGAACTGTCGGAGGTTCGTGATGTGATGTCCGACCTCGGTTACGCCAACGCCAAGGTCCAGAGTCGCGGCGAGGGCGTTCGGATTCAGACCGAACAACTCGTTGGCGACCAAGAGCAACTCGTCGTCGAAGCCGTTGCGGCAGCGGTGGGGGAGGACCCCAGCGAAGCAAGCCGCCAGACGGTGGGAGCGACGTTTGGCAGTCAGGTGGCTGAGGCGGCCATCCGTGCGCTGGTCACATTCCTGATTGTCGTAGCTATTTACATCTCGATTCGTCTCGAATGGAAGATGGCGTTGGCCGGAATGCTGGCATTGGGTCACGACCTCGTATTTACCGCTGGCATCTACTCCATGGTCGGGTTCGAGGTGACGCCAGCGACCGTCATCGCCATCCTCACGATCCTGGGTTACTCGCTCTACGACACGGTCGTCGTATTCGACAAGGTTCTCGAGAACATAAAGGAGCGGGGCGAACGACACACGGCGTCGGCGATCGTAAACATGTCGATGAACCAGGTGTTTATGCGGTCCATCAACACCTCGCTGACCAGCCTCCTCCCCATCGGAAGCCTCTTGTTCGTCGGTTCGTTCTTACTCGGAGCGACCACGTTGCGAGAGTTCGCCTTGGCCCTCTTCGTCGGTGTATTCGCCGGGACATACTCCTCGATCTTTATTGCTGCTCCAGTGCTGGCTCGGTGGAAGGAGCGCGAGGAGCATTGGCAGCGGGTGAGGCGTCGTGTTGAGCGCAAGGGCGATCAGGACGAGTTTGCGGTTACCCACGGTGAGGCGGGCACCGCCCACCAGACGATCGGCACCGAGTCCGGCGCTGCGCCCCGTCCGCCGCGCAAGCGACGCAAGAAACGCTGACCGGAGTCACCAACCCTCCGCAGGTTTCAGGTGAGGGCAGCGGTATCGATATTTCGGCCTGATGTCTGATGGCTGCCCCCGTACAATCAGGCTATGGATGATCTTCAAGCCCTGATCAGAGACGTGCCCGATTTTCCCGAGCCGGGCATTGTGTTCAAGGACATAGCCCCGCTTCTCGGCGATGCCGCAGGGCTGCAACGTGCCCTCGATCTGATGTCCTCGCCCTTTTGCGATAAGGGAATCACACATGTGGCCGGTATCGAGGCTCGCGGATTCATCCTGGCGACGCCGGTGGCAGCCCGAATCGACGCCGGATTCGTCCCCATTCGCAAGCCGGGCAAGTTGCCTTGGAAGACGGTGGAGAAGACATACGACCTCGAATACGGGACAGACACGGTCGTGGCCCATGCCGACGCCGTGGCGCCCGGCGATCGGGTGTTGGTTGTCGACGACGTGTTGGCCACCGGTGGAACCGCCGCTGCGGCGGTGTCGCTGATACAGCTGCTGGGAGCCGAGGTCGTCGGCGTTTCGGTCCTGGTCGAGCTCGGTTTTCTCGGGGGGCGGGCCAAAATCGATGTGCCCGTGGACGCGGTGATCGTATATGACGACTGACGCGGCAGGTCAATCTGCCGATGAGCTGATTACCGATCTCGCTCCGATCTTGGATCGGTTCGGACAACACCATCCCCGTGAGCCGGTCGACCTGCTTGTCCGGGCCTTCGAGACCGCACAGGTTCTTCATTCGGGGCAGACCCGAAAATCTGGCGAGCCGTATATCACTCACCCCTTGGCCGTCGCCCACATCCTCGCCGGGTACGGGATGGATGCAGCGACGGTCGCCGCCGCTCTCTTGCACGACACGATTGAGGACACCGAGTTCACTATCGAGGCGGTCACAGAGGACTACGGCGAAACGGTGGCTGCGCTCATTGACGGCGTCACCAAACTCGATCGAGTCAAATTCTCGAATCGGGAGGACCAGCAGGCTGCGACCATCCGCAAAATGGTCATGGCGATGGCGCGCGACGTACGCGTCCTTGTGATCAAACTCGTAGACCGGCTCCACAACATCAGGACCATTCATCCGCTCCGACCCGAAAAGCAACAGCGCATCGCAGCCGAGACTCTCGCGGTGTACGCCCCGCTGGCTCATCGACTCGGTGTTCAGGAGATCAAACACGAAATGGAGGACCGCTGCTTTGCCATCCTTCATCCCCTCCGATACGAGGAGCTCGTCGGGTTACTGAGAGCTCGCGCCGGTGAACGCGACGCCTACATCTCCTCGGTGGTCGGTGAAGTGTCCGAACTGCTCGACGCCAACGGTATCGGTGCCGAGGTCACGGGGCGACCGAAGCACATCTACAGCATCTACCGCAAGATGGTCGACGGAGGGCGTACGTTCGACGAGATCCACGACCTGCTCGGTATCCGCATCGTCACCAAGGAAGTCGCTGATTGTTACGCGGCGCTCGGGATCGTGCATACCCGTTGGCCGCCGGTGCAGGGCCGCTTCAAGGACTACATCGCGATGCCCAAATTCAACCTCTACCAGTCGCTGCACACGACTCTGGTCGGCGTGGACGGCAAGCCGCTCGAGGTTCAGATTCGCACCAGCGACATGCATGAACGCGCCGAGCACGGTGTTGCTGCGCACTGGGCCTACAAAGAGGGCGAGGAGAAGCCGGAGCAGATTGCGGTGGTCAGCGAGCTGAGTGAGATCACTGAGGACTTCGAGAACCCGGCCGAGTTCCTTGCCAGTCTCAAGCTCGATCTGTATCAGGACGAGGTCTTCGTGCTTACCCCGAAGGGCGATGTCAAGGAGTTGCCGGGTGGGGCCACCGCCATCGACTTCGCCTACGCCGTGCATACCGACGTGGGGCACCGCACGACAGGAGCAAAGGTCAACGGCCGGTTGGTTCCTCTGGCGACGAAACTCGAATCCGGTGACATTGTTGAAGTGATTACCTCCAAAAGCGGAGGCCCCAGCAGGGATTGGCTCGGATTTGTGAGGACGTCTCGAGCAGCGGCGAAGATTCGCCAGTGGTTCAGCAGGGAGCGGCGCGAACAGTCCCTCAGCAGTGGCCGTGACCAGGTGGCGAAGCTGCTTCGCAAGGAGGGGTTGGGCCTCACCGCCTCGGACCGGGATGAATTACTCGCGCAGGTGTCTGAATCTCTCGGCTATCGCGGTTTGGAGACGCTGTATGTCGCGGTGGGTGACGGCAATGTGCACCCGCAGACGGTCATCAACCGTCTGGTGCGATTGGTCCGACCGGAGGAAGATGAAGCCGAGGACTTTGATCCGGCAGCGGTAGGCCATCGCAGGCAAGCTGCCCCGTCGGGCGGAGTCGTCGTCGAGGGCATGGAGGACATGTGGGTGCGAATTGCCCGCTGCTGTGCCCCGGTTCCGGGTGACGACATCGTCGGTTTCGTTACGGTGGGTAGAGGGGTATCGGTACATCGTTCTGACTGCACCAATATCGGAGATCTGAGCAGTCGCATGGAACGAATGGTCGATGTCGACTGGGGGGCCGGAGGGGTAGGTACCTTTGCCGCCTGGATTCAGGTCGAGTCGCTCGATCGGCCACGGCTGCTGCGGGACGTGACGACGGCGCTTGGCGACGTCGGGGCCAACATCATCGCCTCCTCGTCGACCACCAGCCAGGAGCGGGTAGCGGTCTTGCGATTCGAGATCGAGCTTTCCGATGTGGCAACCCTCGATCACGCGATCGACGAGGTAAGAAGTGTCGATGGTGTGTATGACGCCTACCGCCTGCTGCCGGGGGGCGGTACCGGGGAGTCTTGAGCCCTGCGTCCTGGCCTCTCAGGCTTGGTTCTCGGGTTTCTGACTGATGACCGAGGACTGATGACCGATGACTAATGACTCCTTCCTCTGGAGTGACTAGTCATCTGGTGCGGCAGAAAATCCTCATACAGACAGTGGTTGCGAATGCCGAGGGTATGGCAATGGGATCTCCACCGCCAGACCGGACGGTGCGGGCCCGCTTTGATGATGGCTTCACCATCATTGAAGCGATGGTTGCCGTAACCGTCCTCGCGATCGCCATCGTCGTGTCCATAAGGCCGGTGGTGACCGCCCTACAGGCAGTGAGCGATTCCCGTGTCATCTCTGTCAGCGAGAATCTCGCTCAGGGGGAGATCGAGGTGATCCACTCGCTCAATTACGACCAGATCGGACTCCCCGGTCGCAGTCCGGAAGGTTCGCTCGATGAATACCGGGAGATCACGGTCGCCGGTCGCCGCTACGTACTCGAACTCGACATCCAGTATGCCGGGTCCGTCACCGGACTCTCCATTGTCCCGCAGGGCGGCGATGGTGTCGAGGGCTCATTCGACTTCGGAGTCGACTACAAGACCGTGAAGGTCACCGTGACCGCCGACGGCCGCGAGTCCGATCCGATCGTCATGGAAACCATCGTTGCTCCGAGTCGGGTCGGAGAACACGAGGGCATCGCCAATGCCAAGGTCAATCTCGCTGCCCACGAGCCATTTGCGCCGTCGAACTTTGATCTCCCCAAGATGCAGATCCACGCCCCACCTGCTGCCGCAATCCGCAGCGGGGTGGCAGCCGACGAGCAGAACTGGCCCGCAATCGCAACGGGGACCTACACGGTGCTGGTCGATGGCGGAAACGGATGGATCATTCACCCCACCGACATCATCGACGGTCTCGATCAGTTGGTCGTCACCGTCGGTTCCATTGCGGAGACGACGCTGCGGGTCTACCGGCCGGCAACCTTCGAGTTGGAAGTCCTCGATTTGTACACGCTGGATCCGATCGCCGATGCCTCGCTCACATTGACCAATCTCGATTCGGGAACCCCTGTGGCATACGCGCCGGGCGAATACACGGTCACCGGCCTCATGCCCGAGGCGTACGGCGTCGAGGTGACCGGACCCGGGTACTTCGACTGGACGCTGGTGTCGCTCAACATTCCCGCCGGCTACCCCGATCCCGACCACCAGCTGACCGTGTACCTCGATCCGATCGGCGGTTCGACGACCACTACCACCGGCGGTTCGACGACGACTACCACCGGCGGCTCGACCACGACCACCATCGCTCCGGGCAGTCGGACGGCGATCGAGTTCAACGTGCTCGACAATACGAACATGGCGGTCGCCGGGGCGAACGTCGTGGTGACACACCCTTCGGATGGCCCATTCAGCGGTACCAGCGATATCTATGGACGGATCACCTTCAACCTGCTCGATGGCGAGCAGTACACGGCTGTCGGCTCGACGACGTGGGGGCACGACTCCGACTCCGATACGGTCGACGTGGGCGGTGCGATCGAGGACCTCAAACTGACCCGGCCGAACGACAAGGGGACCATGACCCTCATTGGTGGTACCGACGCCGAGTTCCTGTTCCGGGCCTCGGACTCCAACCCGTGGACGGTGATGCCGGCCAACTATCAGGACAAGGCGTCGTTCGTGGACAGCGGTGGCTGGTACCAGGTGGCCAAGCGTTGCCTCGGCAACGGTCAGGTCGAGGGAACCACGTGGGTCAAGATCCAGAACAAGAAAAATAGGACGGCCACCGTTAGTGGGTGGTGCCCGTGATTCGCCTGCTTCGTGCGCGTTTGGGCGACGACTCCGGTTTCTCGCTCGTTGAGGTGTCGGTGGCGTTGGTCTTGTCCTCGTTGATCGCCACCACGTTCGTTAGTTTGTTCATTGGCTTCAGCCAGAACGCCGGAGACCTTGCCGGACGGGGCGAAGTCCAGGAGAAGTCCAGGTCAGTGATCTCCAATCAGGTGGTGGAAATTCGCCAGGCGATCCGCGCTGATCTCAACGGCGAGGCCATCGAGGCTCTCGATTCCAACCGGCTTGCCTTCTACACCCAGAACTATGTGTCCAACGAGATCGAACGGGTGGTCTACGAGCGCATGGACTGTGTCGAGGATGAATGCGAGCTGTGGGTGTACAAGTACGCCCTCGACGAGACGGTGAACGGCGTTTCGACCTTCCTGGCGACGCCGTACCTGTCCAACTTTCTCATGGGCAAGGTCCTTAATGACCAGCCGCTGTTTGTGGGCGTCGAATACTCCGGTGACCCGCTCACCAAATCCGAGATCTCCGGCTGCGACGGAGGCGCCACCAGGTGCAACTTCTCGGTGGTGGGGATCACTCTGCGGGCGCGTCCGTATCCGACTTCGGGCGGAGCTCTTACTCCGATCGAGCTCCACGAGGAAGTGAGGGTCCGCAGTGCGTAGCTGGATAAAGCACCTGCGGCGGAATGAGAGCGGCTTCGCCATGATGATGGTGGTCATGGGGATGACGGCAATGATCTTCCTCGTCCTCCTCATCTACCAGGACGGGGTTCGCGAGTACAGCGATGCTCAGCACCATCGCCGCGACGACACCGTGATCGTCGGAGCGGAGGGGATGCTCGAGCGGTACGCATCCAAGCTGACCGTCGATCGTCTCTATTACCAGCACTACGTCGACGAGGCCGAGATGCCGCGGACATGCACCGATCCCGGGCCGAACAATGGTGATACGGTTCAACCGGGCAATCCCTGGTTCGCCGACTGCACGGTCTGGGTGTACGAGGATGGCACCGCCTTCGGACATCCGTTGTTGGAAGGTGATCCGCTGATCGATTCCGACAACGTGGAAACCTTGCTGGCGGTGGTTCCGCCGGGTGTTTCCGAAACGGGCGTCAATGTCACGGTCGTGTCCAATATCGCAGAATTCGGTCAGACCCGGTCGATCGTTGCCACCATCGCACCGGAGTCGATCAGTGAGTTTGCCTTTCTCGTCGACCAGGATCTGCGTTTTGGCTCTGGAGCCAACATCCACGGCAAGATCTACGTGGGAGGCGATCTCAACTTCCGACCGACTCCGCTCCAGGGTGTGGTCCACCGTGACGCCTTGGCCGAGGGTCAGATCGGCAACCTGAGCGCGTATGGACCGCCGATATTCACCTCGGGATCACAGGGTTTCGCCGGTTCCGGCCCCTACACCGACATCCGCACCGTTTACGAGAACCCGCTCGACTTCAGCAGCTTCTGGGATGATCTCGATCTGCTGCACGATGTCGCCTGCGGAGGCGGCGGTTTGTGCCTCAGCCACACGGAGAATCCATCGCTCGGGCTCTCTTCCGACCCAACGGCGTGGCTGCTGGAGCCGAAGGTCGGTGGAGGCGCCAGCACCATCAAGGTCTGGGCCGCCTACTCCAACGACTCATACTCCTGCGTGACCCCCGAGGAGTGGTGGTGGATTAACTCGCGAGACGCCGCGTGGTCCTTGGTGGGGATGTTTGACGTTCCGGCCAACGGCGCCGTGTGGGTCGACGGGCACGCCGTCATCGGCCAGGAAATAGGGATTCCCTCAAAGGTTCAGGATTCATTCACGGTTATGGCTGGCTCGGCAGGCAGCCGCAAGAACATCATCATCGGCTCCGACATCATCTACGTGGGAGGGCTTGACGACACCGTGTTGGGGCTCATCTCCACCGACGAGGTATATGTCAATCCGGCCGCGGTCGAAGCCGACAACGAGCTCGTCATAAATGCGGCGATCCTGACTCAGGGCGGCGCCTTCCACGTGGCGAGAGACTGCGGCTCGGACGGCGCTGTGATCCTCCCCACCTCGAGCGGAGTCCCGATTGCCTCACTCACCACCAACGGTTCATTTGCCATGCTGCACACCGGAGACGTGTCCGCTCACTTCTCCCCCCGCAACTATGGCTTCGACGAGCGCTTCGAGACCCTCAGGCCCCCATTCTTCCCCCTCCTGGGCGATTCGTGGAACTTTACCGAGTGGCGGGAACAGCCGTTGCCCTGTTGGGCGATCCCCGGCAGCTGTCCGTAGTCAGTCTTCGGTCTTCGGTCTTCAGACCGTGGATCGTTTCTTGCCGATCTCCGATGACTGATCACCGTTGGCCAGCAATTACGCTGCGTCGGTGTTCATCACCGGAATCTCTCTGTGGGCGGCCGAGACCAACGCGTGGGTGATCGCATCGGAGAAGGGTGGACAGGCAATCGTCGTCGACGCACCACCCGACGTAGAGGGCGTTGCCGGCCTCCTTTCCGAACATGATCTGACCCCGGTCGCCGTGCTCGTATCGCATGGGCATGTCGATCACGTCGGAGGTGCCGGCGGCATTGCCGAACGGTATGCGGTGAGCGCATACATACATCCCGATGACGAGTTCTTGTATGCCGATCCTGCGCAGCAAATGAGACAGCTGTGGGGCTTCGAGATTCCGGGCGACTACGCCCCGCCAGAGCGATGGGAATCGCTGGCGGATATGAGTTCGATCGAACTTGGTGGATTCGATTTCGAGATCCTCCATACCCCCGGGCACAGCCCGGGGCACTGTTGTTTTCATGTCCAGGGTGAGGGGGTGTTGTTCTCCGGCGATCAGCTCTTTGCCGGTTCAATAGGTCGCACCGATCTTCCGGGTGGCGACTACGACACCCTGATGACCAGCATGCGCGATCTGATCGTCCCTCTGGACCCCGCAGTCGATGTCTTCCCCGGCCATGGGGCCACCACTACGCTGGCAGCCGAGCTGGCGACGAACCCCTTTCTTGAGGAATTCCGCACGTGATCCCTCGTCTCAAGGGCACCGATGACATCCTCCCGCCCGACTCCGAGCGGTGGCGGAGGTTGCTGCGCGCCTTTGACCTCCTGGCAGAGCAGTACGGATATGACCTGGCCCTTATGCCGGTGCTGGAGGCAACCGAGCTGTTTGCCCGCGGTGTCGGCGAGACGTCCGAGGTCGTTGAAAAGCAGATGTACACCTTCGAGGATCAGGGGGGGCGGTCGGTCACGCTACGTCCCGAGTTCACCGCCGGCATCGTTCGTTCCTATATCGACTCGGGTTCTCCTGGGGTCGTAAAGCTGGCTGCCGCCGGCCCTCAGTTCCGTTACGAAAGACCGCAGAAGGGCCGCCGTCGTCAATTCTTTCAGGTGGACCTGGAATACCTGGGCGAACCGGCACCGGGAGCGGATGTGGAGATCATTGAACTCGCCTATCGATTGCTGGAGATGGTCGGGGTCGAAGGAATCGGTTTGAAACTCAATTCGATAGGTGACGCTTCAGATCGTGCTTCCTATAGGGCTTTGTTGCAGGAATTCCTGCGCGACCACGAAGTCGATCTGTCCGAAGATGCCCGGAGAAGGATTGAGACCAATCCGCTGCGGGTGTTGGATTCCAAGGTCGATTCTGAAGTCGTCGCCGGCGCCCCGGTCCCGCTCGATCATCTGAGCCCGGAGGCCGCCGACCATTTTGGAGCGGTCCGCTCGGCTCTGGAGACTCTGGACATCCCCTATGAACTGGATCCGCGCCTGGTGCGAGGCCTCGATTATTACAACCGCACCGTTTTCGAGTTCTTCTCGTCATCCTTTGAGGCAGCCCAATCCTCTTTGGGCGGGGGTGGACGCTACGACCCGCTCGCGGAGCTGATTGGGGCGCGTCAGCCGGTGCCTGCGGTCGGGGTGGCCATGGGCTGTGATCGAATCGTCGCTGCGATGGCGGATTCGTCTGGCTCACGGCTCGACCTCTACGTCGCGGTGGCGGAGCGTCAGCGCACCGGCGATGCGATGACCTGGGTTGCCGGCTTGCGGCGCCACGGCCTGAGAGTCGATTGGGACCCTTCGCAGGCGCGGTCCCTCAAATCGCAGTTCAAGGCGGCCAACCGCTCCGGTGCGACCGTCGTGGCGATCGTCGGCTCCGAGTGGGATGAGGGGATGGTGGTCGCAAAGGTCATGGGCACGGGGGAAGAGCATCGAGTTTCAGTCGAGGAGGTGCCGGAGTGGACGAAGCAACACTGAGGACCGCCCGGGCAGGGGGTCTCCGTCGCGACGACGTCGGCACCGAGGTGCGAGTGGCCGGCTGGGTGGCAACCCGGCGCGACCACGGAGGCGTTCTGTTCGTCGATCTCCGTGATGCCACCGGCATCGTGCAGGTAGTGATCAATCCCGAGGAGCATCCGGATCTTGCCGACTTGACCCATACCCTCAGGGATGAGTTCTGTATCTCGGTCCTGGGGCAATTGCGGGCGCGTCCCGAGGGGACGGTCAACCCCGACCTCAACACCGGAGAGGTAGAGATCGGTGCGACCGATATCACGGTGCTGTCGGCTGCGGCCCCGCTGCCCTTCCAGATCGACGACCGAGTCGATGTAGACGAGGTGCGCCGTCTCGAGTTCCGCTACCTGGATCTGCGCCGCCCCCGGATGGCGGCGAACCTGCTCGCCCGATCGCGGGCCATCCACGCGATGCGTTCCACATTGGCCGACGATGGCTTCCTTGAGGTCGAGACCCCGACGCTGGTGAAGTCGACACCAGAGGGTGCCCGCGACTTCCTGGTGCCCAGCCGACTCCGCCAGGGGTCGTTCTATGCCCTCCCGCAGTCGCCGCAACTGTTCAAGCAGCTCCTCATGGTCGGTGGGGTTGAGCGCTACTACCAAATCGCCCGGTGTTATCGCGACGAAGATTTCCGTTCCGACCGACAGGTCGAGTTCACCCAGCTGGATATCGAAGGCGCTTTCTGGGGCCAGGATCAGGTGCTTGCCGCACTTGAGCCCGTCATCAGCGCGGTTGCCAAGGCGCTGCGCGGAGTCGATCTCGAGACGCCGTTCCCGCTGATGAGCTATGCGGAGGCGATGGCGCGGTACGGGACCGATAAACCCGATATCCGGTTCGACATGGAGCTCGTAGAACTCACAGATGCGTTTTCGGCAACGGAATTCAAGGCATTCTCGGGGACCATCGATTCGGGCGGCATCATCGCCGGCATTAACGCTGGTGCTCTGGGGCTGTCGCGCGCCGGACTCGATGGCCTGGTGGACCGTGCCAAGGACCTCGGGGCCAAGGGCCTGGTGTGGATGGTGGTCGAAGAGGATGAAACGCTTCGGTCCCCGGTGGCCAAGTTCCTTTCCGCAGACGAACTGCAGGCGATCAAAGAGCGTTTCGCAGCCGGGGCCGGCGACACGCTGCTCATCGTCGCTGACGCTGCAGCGGTGACCCGCTCGGTGCTCGGGGCGCTCCGGGTCGACCTGGGGCAGCCTGATGGGCACGAGGAGCTCCGGTTTCTTTGGGTGACGGACTTCCCTGTGTTCGAGGTGGCGGCTGATGGGCGTCTGGCGGCTGCCCATCACCCCTTTACCGCACCGGCCGACGTTGCGGAGATGGAAGAGAGCCCGCAGACCGCCGTCTCTCGCGCCTACGACCTGGTGCTCAACGGAACGGAGCTCGGCTCGGGGAGTGAGCGAATCCATGACTCCGATACCCAGGGGCGCGTATTCAAGGTTCTGGGAATCAGCGACGAAGAGATCGAGTCCCGCTTTGGCTGGTTCATGCGGGCGTTGCAGTACGGGACGCCTCCCCATGCAGGTTTTGCCGTAGGCATCGACCGGATCATCGCCATCCTCCAGGACGAACCCAATATTCGTGAGGTCATTCCCTTTCCCAAGACGCAGACCGGTCTCGATCCGATGACCCAGTCACCCGGGCCGGTGGATGACCCGCAGCTCCAAGAACTGGGTATCGATCTGCGGCCGGAGGTCCGCCGAGCACTCGAGGACGAGGCCGAAGCAGAGTGAGACCAGCCATCAGTCATCAGCCATCAGTCTCCAGCCGGAGCCATCCGTCCGATCTTCTGATCTGATGGATGATCTTTTCTCCGCCGAGCGCGCCGAACGGCGTAGAGCTGCGGAGCCGCTTGCGGCGAGGATGAGGCCCGTCGCTCTCGATGAGGTGGTCGGCCAGGCACATCTCCTCGGACCTGGTGCTGCCTTTGGTGTGATGGTGCGAGCGGGACGCCCTGTGTCGATGATTCTCTGGGGCCCACCCGGCACCGGAAAGACGACGCTGGCTCGCCTGATTGCCACCGAGACCGACGCCACCTTCGAGGCGTTGTCTGCGGTTTCGGCTGGCGTGAAGGACGTCAGGGAGGTCCTGGCCGCCGCCAAGCAGCGTCTGGAAACCGATGAGCGGCGCACGATTCTGTTCCTCGACGAGATTCACCGGTTCAACAAGGCACAACAAGACGCTCTGCTTCCTGGTGTGGAGAACGGGACGGTGGTTCTGGTTGGTGCGACGACCGAGAATCCCTTCTTCGAAGTCAATTCGCCTTTGATCTCACGCTCCACACTGTTTCGGCTCGAAGCGCTGCAACCAGAAGACGTCTCGGTCTTGATCGATCGAGCCGTCGGCGAAGCGATCGAGGCGCCGCAGTCGATCTCAGATGAGGCGCGTGACGCGCTCGCAGACCGCTCCGGGGGTGATGCCCGGCTGGCGTTGAACGCTCTCGAAGTGGCTGCGACCATCGCCGCGGGTCGCGGCGACGAGACGATCGGCCTGGATGTCGTCGAAGAAGCTTTGCAGCGCCGGATTGTGCGGTACGACAAGGCCGGGGATCAGCACTACGACGTGATCTCGGCGTTTATCAAGAGTTTGCGCGGTTCCGACCCCGATGCTGCTGTCTACTGGTTACAAACGATGCTGGCCGCGGGCGAGGACCCGGAGTTCATCGCACGCCGGATGATCGTGCTCGCCTCCGAGGACGTTGGCCCTGCCGATCCCCGGGCGTTGGGACTAGCCATCGACGCATTCGATGCCCTTCGGGTAGTCGGCCTTCCTGAAGCCGGG
This sequence comes from uncultured Kiloniellaceae bacterium, assembly GCA_964194935.1. Lineage (GTDB taxonomy): Bacteria > Actinomycetota > Acidimicrobiia > Spongiisociales > UBA11373 > JACZWZ01. The sequence continues at coordinate 18,190 of CAXMOL010000033.1, read as the reverse complement.
TACGCCCTCTACCACGCCGCAATTCGCCTGGCCGTGGCTCCGAAGTCGAATTCGATCAAACGGGCGATGGCTGCAGCAGCCGAACTCGTCGAAGAGACCTCCCATGCCGCAGTACCGCCTCATCTGCGGTCCGGGGGATACGGAGGAGCACAGCAACTCGGTCATGGAGTGGAGTATCTCTATCCACACGACCATCCCGAGTCGATCGTGAGCCAGGAATACATGCCGGAAGGTCTCGAAGGCTCGGTGCTGTACCGCCCGTCTTCGTCAGGAGCCGAAGCAGCCATTGCAGAGCGGCTTCGGCTGATCGACGAGAGGATGGGGAGGAAGGGTCGGGACTGATTACCCTCCCGACGATGCACCCCTTTGAGGAGCCTCGATGACCCGGCCCACTGCGGGCAGCGATGTTCGCAGTACCTACATCGACTTCTTCCGCGAACGCGATCACACGGTCGTGCCGTCTGCATCGCTCATTCCGACCGATCCCGGTTTGCTGCTCACGGTCGCCGGGATGGTGCCGTTCAAGCCGTATTTGCTCGGAGAAGAGCCTGCGCCTTACCCCAGAGCGGTCAGCTCGCAGAAATGCATTCGGACCGTCGATATCGACATCGTCGGCACCACGGCGCGCCATATCTCGTTCTTCGAGATGCTGGGCAATTTCTCCTTTGGTGACTACTTCAAGGAGCTGGCGTGCTCGCTTGCCTACGAACTCATCACCGAGGGGTACGAGATGGATCCCGAGCGCCTCTGGTTCACTGTGCACGACGACGACGACGAGGCAGAGCAGATATGGATCGACAGTGTCGGCGTTCCAGCCGACCGGGTGCAGCGCCGGCCCGATTCGGAGAACTTCTGGCAGATGGGGGTCCCCGGACCGGCCGGCCCGGCGTCAGAGATCTACTACGACCGTGGTCCCGACTTCGGTCCCGACGGGGGACCGATAGTGGATGAAGAACGGTTTATCGAGTTCTGGAACTTGGTGTTCATGCAGTACGTCCAGGATGAGCCGTATCACGTGGTGGGCGATCTTCCGGCCAAGAACATCGACACCGGTTTGGGCCTGGAGAGGGCTTGTGTTCTGTTGCAGGACGTCGCCAATGTGTTCGAGACCGATCTGATACGCCCGATCCTGGCTGCCGCCGAAGGAGCGACCGGGCACACTTTCGGCGCCCAGGATGGGCCCGACGTCAGCCTGAAGATCATGGCCGACCACGGGCGTGCAATGACACACATGATCGCCGACGGGATCGTCCCCGCCAATGAGGGGCGCGGCTATGTGTTGCGGCGGCTGCTGCGCCGCTCGGTCCGACACGCCTGGCAGCTCGGGGCGCACGACGTCGTCACCCCGGCTCTGGTGGAAGCCACTATTGATGCGGCCGGAGATGCGTTTCCAGCCCTACAGAGCGGTCGGGACGGGATTGTGGAGACGGCGGAGCGCGAGGAAGTCCGTTTCCGAAGGACCCTCGAGTCTGGCCACACCCTGCTGACCGAGGAACTGGATCAGCTTGACGATGGCGGCACCCTTGCCGGCGCCACCGCATTCAAGTTGCACGACACGTTCGGCTTTCCGGTTGAACTGACCAAAGAGATCACGGTGGAGCGCGGGCTTGCCGTCGACCTCGCTGGCTTCGAAGCAGAGATGGACAAGCAACGGTCCAGAGCGCGCTCGGCCCGTGGGGTTGCGACCGAAGGCGAGACCGCCACGGCCTATCTCGATCTTTTCGACCAGCATGGGCCCACCGCCTTTCTCGGCTACGAAACGGTCGACGCCGAGGGGACTGTTCTGTCGATCCTGCGCGATGGGGTGGTCGTTCAGGAGGCGGCGGCGGGCTCCGAAGTCGAAATCTTCTTCGATGCAACCCCCTTCTACGGCGAGTCGGGCGGTCAGGTGGGTGATACCGGTACGGCGGTGACTGAGACAGGTGTCCTTGAAATCACAGACACCCAGCATGCGGTGCAGGGGCTGCACGGTCACCGGGCCACCGTCAAGTCGGGAAGCGTTGTCGTCGGACAGCGCGCCACGTTGGCAGTCGCGCCGGGGCGACGGGAGCGAATTCGCAAGAGCCACACCGGAACCCACATCCTGCATTGGGCGCTGCGTGAGGTGCTCGGTTCGCACGTTCAGCAGTCGGGATCCTTGGTCGAAGCGGGACGGTTGCGTTTCGACTTCAGCCACTTCAGCGCCGTCAGCACTGAAGAGATGCTGGAAGTGGAGCGGGTAGCCAACGATCGGGTAATTGCTAATGCCCGGGTGCAGACCATCGAGATGGGTCGCCAGGAGGCAGAAGAGCTTGGTGCGATCGCATTCTTCGGTGACAAGTACGGAGAGCGAGTGCGGGTGGTCGAAGCGGGCGACTACTCCCGTGAGCTGTGCGGTGGCACTCACGTGCCCTCTACCGGACAAATCGGCCCGCTGATCGTGCTTGGCGAGTCCTCGATCGGTAGCAACCTGAGGCGAATAGAGGCATACACGGGGTCCCTCGGATACGAGCACCTGGTCGGGCTGCGCAGCGAGCTCAACCGGGCTGCAGAACACCTCCGGGTGCGTCCGGATCAACTCGGAGATGCCGCCGCCGCGCTCGTAGAGCGCTCCAAGGATCAGGAAGATCGGATTGAATCATTCGAGGCGAGTACTCGCTCCGAGGATGCAACCGAGATCATCGCCGAGGCTGCGGCAGTGGGGGACTTCACGGTCGCCATCGCCGTGCGCGACGGATTGAGCCCCGATGTGCTGCGCCAGCTGGCGATCCAGGTCCGTGATCGACTCGGAAGTGGCATAGCGGTGATCGGTTCGGAGCGTGATGGCAAGGCGGGCATCGTCGGCGTGGTTACTCCGGATCTGGTTTCTCGCGGAGTCTCGGCGGCAGACATAGTCGGACCGGCAGCGCGCCTGGTCGGCGGCGGCGGAAGCAAGGACCCGGAGCTTGCGCAGGCCGGAGGACCTCGAGGCGAGGAGCTGGGTGCCGCGCTTGAGCAGGCGTCCGTTCTTGCCGTCGAGTCCCTCGAGGGTCTCTGATGGGCAGGGTCATGGCACTCGATACCGGGACCGTCCGGATCGGAGTCGCAGTAAGCGACCCTCTTGGTTTGATTGCGCAACCGCACTCTTCGTTGTCGGCCACGGATCCAGGGTTGATGTCCGAGGTCGACTCGTTGGTCGCCGAACTGGATGTCGACAGAATCGTCGTGGGTCTGCCTGTGTCGCTCGACGGCACTGAGGGGCCGTCGGCGCTGCTGGCGAGGGAGTTTGCGGCAAGAATCGCCGATACAACGGGCATCGCCGTGGAGTTGGTCGATGAGCGTTTTAGCACGGTCATCGCCGAGAAGGTCATGATCGAAGCCGGAGCACGGCGTGCCGAGCGCAAGTCAGCACGCGATCGCGTTGCGGCGGCCGTATTCCTCCAGGCCTACTTGGATGGTGCGAAATGAGCCTGGAGCTAGAACGGTACGACGACGACGGGGGCGATGACGGGGGAGTTCCCAGCGGGCCCAGTCGCCTCGTGCAGACCCTCGGTATCGCTGCTTTCATCGCCGCACTCTTTGTGGGCGCCTATGTGGGTGTGCAGTGGCTGGCCGATTCGGTGAGTGACGTCATCACCAGTGATGCGACGACTGTCGAAGCCGGTATCGAAGTGACGATCGAGATCGCTCCGGGAGAGTCGGCCTCACAGATTGCCCGCGATCTCGCCGCGGTGGGAGTGGTCGCTTCGGGCTCTGAATTCGAACGTGCGGTAATCGAGGCGCGCGCCGCGAGTCGGCTCCAGGCCGGCACCTACGACCTTGTGACCGGGATGGAACCGGAGACGGTTCTCGCAGTGTTGCTCGAGGGTCCGATCGGCGGCGAGGTCTATCGGCTGACGGTTATCGAGGGTCTCACAGTCGGCCAGATGCTCGAATCCCTGTCGCGGCAGACGCCCTTTTCGTTCGAAGAGCTGACCGAGTCGTTGCTCGATGGATCGGTGACCTCTGAAATGCTCGGTGGAGAGCCGCAGGAGTTGAGAGATTGGGAAGGCCTTCTGTTTCCCGATACCTACGAGTTTGCCCAAGAAGCCACGGCCATCGACATTCTGAGTCGGCTCGCCGATACGGCCGAGGAGCGGGTCGGAGCAATCGACTGGTCGGCGATCGAGGCTCTCGGGTTCACGCCCTATGACGGGATCATCATTGCCAGTCTCATCGAAGAGGAAGTGGCGGTGGAAGAAGATCGGCCGCTGGTCGCCAGCGTGATCTTCAACCGACTCGAGGTCGGCATGAAGCTGCAACTCGATGTCACGGTCGTATACGCCCTCGGCGCCGCCCCGGAAGGCGGACTGGCGTTTGCCGATCTGGAATTCAACTCCCCGTACAACACCTATTTGATCGACGGACTTCCTCCGACCCCGATCTCGGGAGTCCGGGTGTCGTCGCTGCGGGCGGCCGCCGAACCTGCTGAGAGTGATTTCCTGTTCTTCATCACCACCGACGAGTCGGGCAAGATGACGTTTACGGCATCCTTCGACGAGTTTCTCCAGATCCAGGAAGACCTCGCCGGAAGCGATTCGTAGCGATGCGCCTCGCCCTACTGGGCGATCCGGTTGCCCGGTCTCGCTCGCCCGCGATTCACCTGGCGGCGCTGCGGGCATTGAGGATTTCGGGTTCCTACGAGGCGCGCCGGGTCGATGCTGCCGGGCTGGAGGAAGCTGTTGTAGAGGTAGGCGACGGCACTCTTGATGGCCTAAATGTCACGATGCCGCTCAAGGGTGCGGCGCTCGCCGCAGTCGATGGCGCATCGACGCTGGCCACCCGCGTCGGTGCCGTAAACACCGTGAGTCGACGCGACGGCGTGGTGTTTGGTGACAACACCGATGTGGACGGCATCAGCGACGCGTGGGGGAGTAGCGAAATGCCCGACGATGCCCCGATCCTCGTGCTCGGGTCGGGGGGTGCGGCGGCGGCGGCGTTGCTCGCACTAGAGGGATCGGAGCTCCTCATCGCCAGTCGCCGCCGAGGCGGGGGAGGGCTCCTGGCGACGCGTCTCGGAGTCGTCGCCACCGAAATCTCCTGGGGTTCGGTCGTTGAGGGCGCAGTAGTCATAAACGCCACCCCGCTGGGAATGAATGGAGAATCGCTGCCGGACGGGGTCGTGGAGGGTTCCGTCGGCCTGTTTGATATGGCCTATGGGACTTCGGCCACACCGTCGGTGACACAGGCCGGTGCCCGGCCGGTTGTTGACGGCATCGACATGCTCGTTGCGCAGGCAGCCAGATCTTTCGAGATATGGACCGGTGTGCCTGCTCCGGTCGACGTCATGGCGGTGGCAGCCAGGCTGTGACGGCCTCCTCAAGGCCACCTCCCCTGATGCCGACATAACTCCTGAAGCATGCGCTTCGGCGTGCCATTCGGTGGCGCGCATTACACGAGGAGGTCGAGTGGCGCAGCGCGAGAACATCGAGATGATCCTTGTTGGCCAGGGCCTCGTTTCTTCCGACGATCTGACGCGAGCGCGCGAGATCCAGGCAGAGAGCGGAGAGGCCTTGACCCAGGTCTTGGTCGAGGAGCAAATGGTCGATGAGGTGAAGCTCGTCCGGGTGCTCGCCGATCACATGGGCGTCGAATTCGTAGACCTTGGTGAAGCGTCAGTCGACCCTGCCGCGGTGGCGATGATTCCTGAAACCCTGGCTCGCCGCTACAGCGTCATCCCGTACAGTTTCGACGACGGTTCGATCCTGGTGGCTATGGCGGATCCGAGCAATGTGCTCGTGGTCGACGACATCCGCGCCATCACCGGGATGAGGGTCGTTCCCCGGATTGCGACTCGCGCCGACATCGACGACGCCATAAGGCAAATGGGGCGCTACGACGAGTCGGTTTCGGAACTCGCCGACCTGATGGATGAAGACGTGGTCTCTGAGGACCTCAGCTCTATCGAGGCCGCCGTCGAGGAGGCGCCGATCATCAAGCTGGTCAACACGCTGGTGACCAGGGCGGTCAACGAGAGGGCTTCCGACATTCACGTCGAACCCGGGGAGCGTGATCTGCGCATTCGATTCCGAATCGACGGAGTGCTCCATGAGGTCATGTCGACACCCCGCACCGTGTCGGGGGCCGTCGTGAGCCGTCTCAAGATCATGGCCGAACTCGACATTGCCGAACGGCGGGTTCCGCAGGACGGCCGGGTCAGTTTGCGGGTGGCCGGTCGCCAGATCGACCTCCGGGTCGCCACGCTTCCTTCGATCTACGGCGAGAAGGTCGTTATCCGGATCCTTGACGCGGATGACGCGATCCTGGAGTTGCCCGATCTCGGCTTCCTTCCCCATACACTTGCCCGGTTCGAAACGTCGTATCGCAAGCCGTACGGCACCATCCTGGTCACGGGGCCCACCGGTTCGGGGAAGACGACGACACTGTATTCCACGCTCAACATTCTGAACCGACCAGAAGTAAACATCATCACGGTGGAAGATCCCGTCGAGTACCGACTCGGCGGCGTTACTCAGGTACAGGTCAACCGCAAGGCCGGCCTCGAGTTCCACACTGTGCTCAAGTCGATTCTCCGCTCCGACCCCGACATTCTGCTCGTCGGTGAGGTACGAGACGGTGAGACGGCCAAGATCGCCATTGAGGCGGCTCTCACCGGCCACCTCGTTCTCACCACGCTGCATACGAATGATGCCTCCTCGAGTATCGGCCGTCTCGTTGACATGGGCGTCGAGCCGTACTTGGTGGCGTCGTCGGTCGATTCGATCCTGGCGCAGCGGCTGGCTCGCCGGATCTGTGAACGCTGCAGGGTCCCGAAAGAGGTCACCGGCGATCTAGTTCGCCAAATGGGATTCGACCCGGACGAAGGGCCCATAACCATCTATGACGCCGTCGGGTGCAAAGTCTGCTCGGACACCGGATATCGCGGTCGCCTGTCGATCACCGAGGTATTGCTTGTCTCCGAGGAGATCCAGCATCTGGCGGTCGAAAGGCGAACGTCGGACGAAATCAAAGCAATCGCCATCGAACAGGGGATGAAGACCTTGCGAAGTGACGGTATGGAGAAGGTGAAGCTCGGTATGACGACTCTCGAAGAAGTACTCAGGGTGGTGGTTTGATATGAGCACGACTCCGTCGGAGCAGGTCGCTGAATCCCTGGTGGATCAGAGGCTGGTTAGCACCCAGGACCTCATGAAGTCGCAGGCCAGGGCCGACTCCACAGGAGATGACGTTCTTAGTCTTCTCGTGGAAGACGGCCATGTCGGACGCATCGACGCCCTTCAGGCGGTCGCGACCCGGCTCGACGTCGAGTTTTTCGATCCGGCCACGGACTTTCTGCCCGACCCGGAAGCGATCGGCAGGCTCGAAGCGACCGTCGCTCTCAGAGAGGGAGCCTTGCCGGTGAGAATCGATGAGGATGTTCTCACGATCGCTGTCGGAGATCCTCTCGACACCGCGAAGGGGGACCGCCTCCAGGCCGTCTCCGGCAACCAGGTGAAGCTGGTGCTGGCACCCGAAGCTGAACTGATGGACACATTGCGGCGGGTCTACCTGGCTCGCCCCGACCTTCCCGGCATGGATGTCGACGCACCGACGCTAATCGGACTCTCCAAGCGGGATGGGCCAACTGAGGCGGGATACCACGTCAACGAACTTCTCGGGAAACTCTTGGATCTTGGTGGGTCGGACCTTCATCTGTCTGCCGGATCTCCGCCGCAAATGCGCCTCAATGGACGCCTGATCGCGATTGACGGATACGACAGGCTGCGCCCCGAAGAGTTGAGATCGATGGTCTACGACATCCTGTCGGCACGCCAGCGGGAGAAGTTCGAGGAGGAATTCGAGCTGGATGCCTCGCATCCCGTTGCCGGTCGGGGCAGATTTCGTGTCAACGTTTTCTTCCAGCGCGGATCTGTTGGGGTTGTGATGCGAGCGATCCCGAATCGGATCGAATCTCTCTCGGCTCTGGGAATGCCGCCGGTCGTCAGTGAATTGGCGATGAAGCCCCGAGGGCTGGTGCTGGTGACCGGCGCTACCGGGTCGGGGAAGACGACGACCCTCGCCGCGATGATCGACCAAATCAATGCCGAGCGTTCCCTTCACATCATGACGGTCGAAGACCCGATCGAGTTCATGCATGCGCACCGTTCCTCGATCGTAAACCAGCGTGAGGTCGGTACCGACACGATGTCGTTTGCACGGGCGCTCATTTCTGCGCTCCGCCAGGATCCCGATGTGATTCTGGTCGGAGAGATGCGGGATCTCGAGACGATGTCGACGGCGCTGACCGCAGCCGAGACGGGTCACCTCGTGCTGGCCACCTTGCATACTCACGACGCTCCGGGCTCGGTGGAGCGGATCATCGACGTCTTTCCCCCTTTCCAGCAACAACAGGTCAGGGTCCAGCTCGCCGAGACGCTTCAAGGCGTGGTCAGTCAGCAATTGCTGCCGACTCCCGACGGGCTCGGCCGGATACCGGCCGTAGAGGTGATGGTCGCCACGCCGGCGATTCGCAACCTGATCCGCGAAGGCAAGGTGCCCCAGATCAAGAGCGCGATGCAGGCTGGGGGCAAGTACGGGATGCAGACGATGGACAAGTCGCTCGCCGACCTTGCCCGGGCAGGCCGAGTCGACCTGGCGATCGCAAGCGACCGGGCCGCCTCTCCTGAGGAGTTCATGAATCTATTTGGAGGTAGGGGCTGATGACAACCGCACTCACCTACGAGTATCGAGCTAAGGACAAGTCCGGTGCCATCCATGCCGGCCAGATGGAGGGATCGTCATCTGCGGCGGTCGCTACCACCTTGCGCGAGAAGGGATATGTCCCGCTCCGGATCGACGAAAAGAAGTCGACGACCCTTCAGAAAGAGATCCAGATTCCTGGATTCAAGAAGAAGGTCAAGGTAAAGGACATCTCCATTTTCAGCAGGCAGTTGGCCACGATGGTCAACTCGGGACTGACTTTGATCAGAGCGTTGACGATCCTTGAGGAGCAATCGGAGAACTCGTTGCTCAAAGAGGTCCTCGCCGAAGTTAAATCCAAGGTCGAGCAGGGGAGCAGCCTGTCGGCCGCATTCGAATCTTATCCAGACGTCTTCAACCATCTGTATGTGTCGATGGTGCGTGCTGGTGAGGTGGGTGGCGCGCTCGATGAGACGCTGGTGAGATTGGCAGACACTCTCGAAGCATCGGTGCGTTTGCGGTCGAAGGTGAAGTCCGCCATGGCCTACCCGATGGTGGTGCTCATCCTGATCATCACCATCGTCACCGGAATGCTCGTATTCGTGGTACCGATCTTTGAGGGAATGTACACCGAGCTGGGTGGAACCCTCCCGCTCCCAACCCAATTACTGATCAACATCTCGGGGTTGCTCACCTCGCTGTGGTGGCTCGTTCTGGGCGGAACCATCGGCGCGGTCGTCGGTTTCAAGCGTTGGCGGAAGACCGCCGTCGGTGCCGCTGCATGGGATCGATTCAAGGTACGGCTTCCGATCTTCGGCGGTGTCGTGCAGAAGATCTCCATCAGCCGCTTTGCCCGTACTTTTGCGGTGCTGAGCCGCACCGGTGTTCCGGTGCTACAGGCTCTCGACATCGTGGCCTCGACCTCGGGCAACTGGCTTGTGTCAGAAGCTGCCAAGGACATCCAGGCTTCGGTCAAGCGTGGTGAATCGCTCGTGTCGCCGTTACACCAACACGACATCTTCCCGCCGATGGTCACTCACATGATGGCGGTCGGCGAAGAGACCGGTGCACTCGACACCATGCTTGGGAAGGTGGCCGATTTCTACGACACCGAGGTCGAGGACACCGTGAACGCGCTCACCTCCCTCATCGAACCGATGCTCATCGTTGTGATGGGTGTGGTCGTCGGTGGCATTCTGATTTCCCTGTACTTGCCGATGTTCAACATCGCCAACCTGATCCAGTAAGCAGCTGGGCCGCCGAGCGCTGGCGTCAAGACGTCGGGGGTCTCCCTGGTCGGGGACCCTTCGACGTCGCCCAAAACACGCCAGGCGAGTGCGTTTCGAGACACTGGCCGTGCCGGCGAGGGGTGCTTCTGAGTCCCGTCGCCGTTCTCCGTTTTCCGTTTTCCGCCCGACTCCCTGAATCCGGTGTCCTGACGCCAGAAACACCTCAAGACAAGCGCCGCCAAAGGCCGATAAGAGGGGTGGGTCGCAAATGCGTCCCATCTCTGAGAATCAGGAGGTTCTCGATCATGATGAAAGCTATCCGACGTGGGCTGAATAAGGATGAGGGATTCACCCTCATCGAGCTCATGGTCGTGGTGATGATCATTGCAGTTCTCATCGCCATTGCCATCCCGTCGTTCCTTGGCTTCCGCAAGTCCGCCCAGGACCGCTCAGCTCAAAGCGAGTTGCGCAACGTTCTTCTCTCCGAGAAGGCGTTCTGGTTGGACAACGGCCAATACACCGAGACCGCGGCAGACATTCTCGCATTCGAACCGAATGCGAACATGAATGCTGATCCGGCCCTTGGTGTGTCTGCCGACCTGCGCGATGCCGATGCCGACATTCTCTGTCTGAGTCGTACGTCGCAATCGGGCAATTCGTTCTCTCTCTGGGAGGGCGCGTCCGGCGGCACCTACTACGGCGCGACTGACTTGAGCGTTGCCGACTGCGCGGCTGCTGCGCCTGTGGGTTACGTCCAGGGAGGTTGGTAAATCCCACGGTCAACCATTTGACCTAACGGTCAATACTTGACCCCGAAGGAGGGGCGGGTTTTCCCGCCCCTCCTTCGCGTGGTAGCTCGGGTTGGTGCCAGAGGGGCTCCCGGTCGCTGTTGTACGCTCGCCGGACGCAGGTGGATCGGAATGCTTGGCGCCGGAGAGGCTCAGCTACCGCACTTGAATCGTTGACGAGGAGTTGTACATGACACTGATGGATCGCGGTGGGTCGCGGTGCTGGTAGCGCTCGTCGCCGGCGGCGGCTTCGTCGGCCTGTTGATCGGTTCGTTTGTGAACGTCGTCGCCTATCGCATCCCCAAGGGGATCTCGGTCATAAAGCCTCCTTCGGCCTGCCCTGCTTGTGGGCACGAGATTCGATCGCGGGACAACCTCCCGGTCATCGGCTGGCTCCTCTTGCGGGGCAGGTGCCGTGACTGTTTGGCGCCGATCTCGGTTCGGTATCCGATAGTGGAGTTCGCCACCGGCGCAGCGTTCGCCGCAGCGGCCGCTCTGCTGGGCCCGGTATGGGTCCTTCCTGCGTACTGGTGGTTTGCTGGGGTGACGATCGCCTTGATCCTCACCGATCTCGATTTGAAGCGAATACCGAATCGCATCCTGTATCCGGGCACGATCGTGGCCACTGCACTGCTCGCCGGGGGCGCCGCACTCGATGGTGACCTTGCCGGATTGGGCAGGGCACTGTTAGGAGGAGTGCTCTACTTCTCGCTGCTGTTGATCATTGCGCTCCTGGCCAGGGGCGGATTTGGCTTTGGTGATGTGAAGCTGGCGTTGCTGCTGGGCGAATTCAGCGCATATCGCTCGTGGGACTCCCTGTTTGTAGGCGTCTTTGCCGCCTTCGTGATCGGTGGCGTCCTGTCGCTCGGATTGCTCGCCATTCGGGCGGTCGGGCGCAAAGACTCCATACCATTTGGTCCTTCGATGGTTCTCGGCTGCTACGGCGGGATCGCCTTAGGGGAGCCCATCGCTCGCTGGTATCTCGGCTGAGACGGGTCGATACCGCGCTCTGCGCGCGATTCACGCGCGGGGAGTGCCGAGAGTCCTTGGTGCACCGCGCGCGGCGTTGTAGCCTTTGCCTGACACGGGAGTAGTTACATCCCTGTGGTTTGGTGAGGAGCCTCAACAGAGACCCTCTGGGTCATATGGAGGAGTCCATGACGGTTGCTGTAGGACTCGACATCGGATCGGAAGCGGTTCGGGTCGCAGTCGTTGAGAGTGGTAAAACGACGCCGGTGCTGCGTCGATTTGCCGAGATTCCACTGCCCCCGGGCGTCGTCGTAGGAGGCGACGTTGTCGACGTCGGGGCGGTGGGCGAAGCTGTGACCGCACTCTGGAAGCGGCATCGGTTGCCGCGCAAGAACGTCATCGTTGGCATAGCCAATCAACGCGTGATTGTGCGCCAGGTCGATGTAGCCCACCTCGAAGAGTCAGAACTCGTTGATGCCTTGCCCTATCAGGTGCAGGACGCCATTCCGATTCCGGTCGAAGAAGCCGTTCTCGACTACGTCCCGCTCGAGGAATTCACCACCCCGGAAGGCGATCTGATGCTTTCGATCCTCGTGGTGGCCGCGCAACGAGACATGGTCGATGGGCTTGTCGAGATAGCGAACGCAGCGGGACTCGATGTATCCTCGATCGACCTGCAGGCCTTTGGGCTCGTGCGCGCCGCCTTTGGAACCGACCTACTGCTGGGCGGAGAGGGACCGCAGGCCCTTCTGGATATCGGCGGATCGTTGTCTCAGGTTGTAATCGTGCGCGGTGGGATCACTCGCTTCGTTCGCATCCTCCCCATTGGAGGCGATCAATTCACCGAGGCGCTCTCGTCGGGCATGGGGATGTCGCGTGAGGACGCAGAGGAATTGAAGCGTAGGACCGGCGTTGCCGGTGAAGGATTCCCGGAAGGCGAAGACGAGGAGTCGACCGCTCGTCGCATCCTCACTCGGTCTGCCGACAGCCTCATCGAAGAGATCCGCGGGTCGGTCAATTACTACTTGACCCAGGCCGGGGAACCGACCCTGGAGCGACTGGTCGTGGCCGGCAACGGAGCTCGCCTGCCGCATTTGGCGAATCGGGTCGGTCAAGCATTGAACACATCTGTCGAGCCGGTCAGGGTGCTCGATCATGTGAGTGTCGGCCGGGTCCAGATGACCGAAAGCCAACTGCTGGACTACCAGCCGGTGCTGCCTGCGGCGGTGGGCCTCGCTTTGTGGGGCTCGTACGTTGTGCCACCAACCAATCGATTCGCTCATGTCGGATAGGACCAACCGATGAGACCGATCAACCTACTCCCTCCCGAGTTTGGCGCTCAGCAGACGCGCCGCCGCCGACTGGCCATGCTGGGCTTCGCTATTGCCGCCTATGTCGTCATCCTCGGCCTTGGCTTCTTCCTCTGGGGCGGTCGCGTCGACAACGCCAGAAGGGACCTCGAGGCGCAGAACTCGATTGTGCAAACGCTGGAGCGTCAGAAGGCCGGCCTGGCCGACTCGAAACAGTTGGCTGACGATTATGAGACGAAGGCCGAACTCGTGCGACAGGCCCTCGGCAACGATATCGACTGGGGCATCATCATGAATGACCTCGCCAGATTGTTGCCCCCCCGTCTGTGGATCTCGACATTCACAGGAAACGTTGTGGCGGAAACCATCCCTGGGGTGCTGGGTCAGGTCGCATTCAGTGGCATCGGCTTTGACTTCCCCGATGTCTCCTCCTGGTTGCGAGCACTGGACTCCGAACAGTTCGCAGGCATCGCCGGCACCTGGGTGAGCACGGTGTCTCAGGGCGTCGTCGGAGAAGATGAGGTGGTCAACTTCTCGAGCACGGCAGCACTCACTTCTGCTGCCGTCACCAATCGCGCCGAGAACCTGATCCCCGAGGTTCCCTGATGAAGCGAATCGGAATCCTCACGGGTCTCGGGGTTCTCTTCCTCACCGCGGTGTGGTGGATGTTTTTCATCAGCCCGAAGAACGCCGAGATCGCTGACCTCGAGGACGAGCTGAACGTTGCCATCGGCAATGAGCAACTGCTTCGCGTGACGATCAACGAACTCGAAAGCATCCGTCAGGCCGAGGTCGAATACTTGGCTGCACTCGGTCAGTTGGAGGGCCTCATCCCGGAGCGACCGCTTCTCGAGGAGTTCATCGAGCAGGTCTACGCCCTTACCATCGACACCGGGATCGACTTGCAGACGCTGGCTCCTTCTGTTCCTTCTGTTACAGAGGACTCGCTGTTGCGTGAGATCCAAGTATCAGCCCAGATCGAGGGTGAGTTCTTCGAGCTACTCGGGTTCCTATTCGGACTGAACGATATGGAACGCCTGGTGCGTGTCGATTCGATTGCCGTCAGTTCGTCCCAAGACGATGTCGAGGGAACCGTTCTTTCCGCCAGTGTCCAGATGACCCTCTTTACCCTCGCTGACCTGCTCCCGCTTCTCGAGGAAGTAGGCACTGTTTCGCCGGATGAGACTCCTCCGGTCGAAGATGGCTCTGGCGATCTCGAGGCGATAGGACCAAGCGCATGATCGGCACCAAGCGCACTGTGGTTTCGGTGCTGGTATCACTGGTACTGGTGGCGACTGCCGTTGCGTCGATGTGGTTGATGGCATCGGCCGGCGTGTTTACTGCCACCGAGCAGCCGATACCCGGGGCCCCGACCACCGATTCAACGCAGCCTGCAGCAGCAAACAGCGGTTCGGAGCGGATCATCTCAGGATTCCAGGTCTCCCAACCACGTGATCCGTTCGAGCCGCTGATCGGCGGTGGCGGTGGTGGTGGGGATGGTGCAACTACGACCACCGTTGGGGGTGGTGCAACTACGACCACCGTTGCGGGTGGTGCCACTACGACCACCGCCGGTGACAGTCCAGACGGGATCAGGGTCGTACTTCTAGAGGTCCGCGAAGAGAGTGGTGAACTCGTGGCGGTTGTCGAAGTCGACGGTGAGACCTCGACGGTCGGGGTCGGCGACACCTTTGCGACCAGTTTCAAGGTTGTGAGCCTGACCGAGACCGGAGGGGTCTTTACCTTCGGTGATAGCGCCTTCACCCTCTCGGTCGGCCAAAGCATTCTGAAGTAGTCAGTACTCAGTACCCCATCTACCATCGCCTCCATGCTGCGCTTTCTCACAGCCGGTGAGTCTCACGGTCCCGGACTGGTGGCGATCGTCGAGGGTCTCCCGTCGGGTCTCGAAGTCTCTTTGGACCGGCTTGGCACCGAACTGGCTCGGCGTCGCATGGGTGCCGGTCGTGGCCGACGGATGGCACTGGAACAAGATGAACTGGAAGTGCTGGGGGGGATCCGCTTCGGGAGAACCCTGGGAGGCCCTGTCGCCGTCGTGGTGCGAAACACCGAGTGGCCCAAGTGGCAAAGCGAAATGTCTGTGGAACCTGGAGCAACCGACCGGCCGCTGACTACTCCTCGCCCCGGGCATGCCGACCTCGCCGGCATGCAGAAGTACAACACCCATGATGCTCGCGACGTTCTGGAACGTTCTTCTGCGAGGGAGACCGCGGCCCGCACGGTTGCGGGGACGCTTGCCAAGATCTATCTCGAGGCGATCGGCGTCACCGTCGTCAGCCACGTGGTTGCGATCGGGCCAATTAGCGCAGCAGAAGCCGAGGCCCCCGGGCCAGACGACTTGGATCGAATCGATGCCTCTCCCGTTCGCACGCTCGACAAGGCAGCAGAGCCCGAGATGCTGGCAGCGATCGGACGGGCTCACGATGAGCGGGACACCGTGGGTGGAGTGATAGAGGTTGTGGTGCACGGTCTCCCACCTGGAGTTGGCAGCCACGTGCATTGGGATCGCAAGCTCGATGGATTGCTGGCAGGCGCCGTGATGTCGATTCCTTCGGTGAAGGGCGTCGAGATCGGTAACGCCTGGGTTGTTGCCGCCTCAGCCGGCTCGTCGGCTCACGACGAGATCGGGTACGAAGGGGCGGAGTTCACTCGCGCCACCAATCGCGCTGGTGGGCTGGAGGGGGGGATGAGCAACGGCGAGCCGATCATTGTTCGTGCAGCCATGAAACCGATCTCGACACTGATGCGACCTCTGCAAAGCGTCGACGTCGAGACGAAGGAGACCGCTGAGGCCTTCCGGGAGAGGTCTGACGTCTGTTCAGTGCCGGCAGGAGGTGTCGTGGCGGAACAGATGGTTGCCTTCGTGATCGCTAACGAGGCTGCTCGCATGTTTGGGGGCGACACGGTCGCAGAGATCGCCCAGCGGGTTACGGAGTACCGCGCCCGGCTCGAGCAGTTCTAATGAAGGGCCCGATCTGGCTCATCGGGATGATGGGATCCGGCAAGTCGACGGTGGCGCCGATAGTCGCTGCTGCGCTCGACCGTGAGTGGGCCGACGCCGACGCTCTTATCGAACAGCGGCTTGGCGTCACTGCTGCAGAGGCGTTGCGGGAGTCTGAGGATCGGTTTCGCGGCGCCGAGATCGATGTGATTCGGTCCCTTGTCAGGAAACCAGTGGTCGTAGCCACCGGTGGAGGGGCTGCCACGACTCCGGCTGCCGAGATCATGCGCAGCTCGGGTGTGATCGTCTGGCTGCGCGCCACCGTTGCAACGCTGGCTGCCCGGGTTGGCGATGGCCAAGGACGGCCATTGCTCGCGGGCGATGACGCTGCGCTGGTGCGTATCGAAAGTGAGCGGCGCGACATCTATGCCGCGTTGGCGGATGTCGTCGTGGATACCGACGACATGAAACCTGCCGCGATTGCCCAACTGGTGGTGGAGGCATGCGCGAACGCGTCATCGGAGGTGTGACCTCCGTCCGGATCGGCCGCGACGTCCTCGGTGAGGTCGCCGACGGCTCGGAATCGATGATCGCCGTGTTGGCCCAGCCCGGTGCAGGGTCCATCGCAGAAGGCATCGTCGCCGATCTCGAGTCCCGCTCGGTCCCGGCGTTTCTCAAGCTTCTCCCCGACGGGGAATCAGCAAAGACCCTGGCTGTGGTCGAAGGGGCCGCGCAGTGGATGAGCGAGGTGGGCCTGAAGCGAGATGGAGTGGTCCTTGGGGTCGGCGGCGGGGCGCTGACTGATGTCGCTGGGTTTGTCGCCTCGGTGTACATGCGGGGCGTGGAGGCCCGGTACGCACCGACGACGTTGCTCGGTGCGATCGACGCCTCGATTGGGGGCAAGACTGCGGTGAATGTCGGAGGAAAGAACCTGGTGGGGAGCTTTACTCATCCGACGCGGGTCGTAATCGATGTAGCTGTGCTTGAAGCCTTAGGAGCAGATCTGCTCGCTGAGGGGATGGCAGAGGCGTTGAAAGCCGGCCTGATAGGTGATCCCGATTTGTTGGCGATTCTGGAAAGCTCTGGTCTTGGCTCTGATCTCAGCGATGTCGTTGCACGATCAATCGAGGTGAAGGCTTCGGTGGTGGAACAGGATTTCAAAGAGACCGGCCAGAGAATTCATTTGAACTTTGGCCACACCATCGGGCACGCGATCGAGACCCTCGTCGGCTGGAGTCACGGACGGTCGGTTGCTGTCGGGATGGTGGCTGCGGCGGCAATATCGCGCGAGGTACTTGGGTTCGGGGAGTCGGACAGGGTTTCCGAAGCTGTCGCTGCACTAGGCCTCCCCGTCTCCTGTCCCGGTCCGAGCCGAGATGAGCTCCATCGATTGATGCGCCTTGACAAGAAGGGCACCGTCGATGGTGCCCGTATGGTGCTGCTGGAGGAGATCGGTCGGCCTCGGGTGTCGGAGGTGGACTCGGCTACGCTCGATTTAGGTCTCGACGCGATCGGAATCGGAGAGCAATGAACCACGCCCGTCGATTGGATGAGCTGCGCGGCACCATCGAGGCTCCCTTGCTGGTATCGAAGGCACCCAACCTGAGGTATCTCACCGGTTTTACCGGCTCGAGCGGATGGATGCTTGTGCGCCCTGGAGGCTCTGCGACTTTCGTCACCGACGGACGCTACGGCGAGTTTGCCGCAGAGTTGGTGAGCGCTTTGTCCGATACCGACCTGGTCGTCTACACCTCTGGCATGTGGGACGTCTTCAGATCCCTGGTGGAGGGTATCGATTCCGTAACGCTCGAAGCCGACGACGTGACGTGGCAGTTCGCAGAAGAATTCGGCCGGGAAACGAAGGTCAGCGTCTCTCCAGGAAATGGCGCAGTCGAGGCTCTGCGCCGGACCAAGGATGCCGACGAGGTGGACGCCCTGCAGCAGGCGGCCGACGCAGGCGACAGCGCCTTCTTGGCTCTCGGTGAGATCGCCGATGCGGCGGTCGCCGAGGAAGAGCTCGGGTGGCGTCTCATAGATGAGATGCGAAGGGCAGGGGGCCAGGCCGCAGGATGGGAGCCGATTGTGGCCGCTGGGGCCGGGGCGTCGATTCCGCACTACCGCTCTGGCAAGAAGCCAATAGGAAGCGGGCTTCTGCTGCTGGACTACGGCTGCACCGTTGAGGGGTATCACAGCGACATGAGTCGAACCGTTTGGCTGTCCGACACTCCCGACGAGGAGATGGAGCGGGTCTACCGAGCAGTGGCAGAGTCGCAGGAGGCCGGACTGGCGGCCGTGGCC